>NZ_JBIVRD010000009.1:193057-224899 GCF_044755565.1 Kitasatospora sp. NPDC092286
GGGGGGGGGCCCGCCCGCCCGGGGGGGGGGGGGGGGCCCGGGGGGGGGGGGGGGGCGGCGGGGGGGGCGGGGGGGGGGGGGGCCGCGGCGCGGCGCGCCCCCCCCCCCCCCCGCCCCTCGTGGTGCTTGCACACTCCTGCGGGCGCCTCAGCGCCCGTTGAACGCGTCCTTCAGCCGGGAGAACAGCCCCTGCTGGCCGGGCGCGAACTGGCCGGACGGCCGCTCCTCGCCGCGCAGCACGGCGAGGCGGCGGAGCAGGTCCTCCTGCTCGGCGTCGAGCTTGGTGGGCGTCTGCACCTCGACATGCACTATCAGGTCGCCCCGGCCGCCACCGCGCAGGTGGGTGATGCCCCGGCCGTGCAGCGGGATCGACTGGCCGGACTGGGTGCCGGGCCGGATGTCGAGCTCCTCCAGGCCGTCCAGCGTCTGCAGCGGCACCTGGGTGCCGAGCGCGGCGGCCGTCATCGGGATGGTGACCGTGCAGTGCAGGTCGTCCCCGCGGCGCTGGAACACCGTGTGGGTGGTCTCGGCGATCTCGACGTACAGGTCGCCGGCGGGGCCGCCACCGGGGCCGACCTCGCCCTCGCCGGCCAGCTGGATGCGGGTGCCGTTGTCGACACCGGCCGGGATCTTGACCGTCAGGGTGCGCCGGGCGCGGACCCGGCCGTCGCCCGCGCACTCCGGGCACGGGGTCGGCACGACGGTGCCGAAGCCCTGGCACTGCGGGCAGGGGCGGGAGGTCATGACCTGGCCCAGGAAGGACCGGGTGACCTGGGAGACCTCGCCCTTGCCGCGGCACATGTCACAGGTCTGCGCGGAGGTGCCGGGCGCGGCGCCCTCCCCGCTGCAGGTGGTGCAGGTGACGGCCGTGTCGACCTGGAGTTCCTTGGTGGTGCCGAAGGCGGCCTCCTCCAGGGTGATCTCCAGCCGGATCATGGCGTCCTGGCCGCGCCTGGTCCGCGAGCGCGGGCCGCGCTGGCCGGCCGCGGCGCCGAAGAAGGCGTCCATGATGTCGGAGAAGCCGAAACCGGCCGCGCCCGCGCCGAAGCCGCCCGCGCCTCCGCCGCCGTTGGGCGAGAGAGGGTCCCCGCCGAGGTCGTAGACCTGACGCTTCTGCGGGTCGGAGAGCACCTCGTAGGCGGCGTTGATCTCCTTGAACCGCTCCTGCGTCTTCGGGTCCGGGTTGACGTCCGGGTGCAGTTCGCGCGCCAGGCGCCGGAACGCCTTCTTGATCTCGTCCTGCCCCGCATCCCGTCGGACGCCGAGTACCGCGTAGTAGTCCGTGGCCACCAAATGCTCCGCTTGTTCCGCCTGTAGTAGTGCTTGCGACTGGGTACCACCATCGGTCTGATGGTGGCTGTTCCTACGACTCGGCCAGGATCTGGCCCACGTACCGTGCCACCGCCCGCACCGCCCCCATTGTGCCCGGATAGTCCATCCGGGTCGGACCGATCACACCCAGTTTGGCCACGCTCTCGTCGCCCGAACCGTAACCGACGGAGACGACCGAGGTGGAATTGAGCCCCTCGTAGGCGTTCTCCCGGCCGATCCGGACCGTCATCCCCGCGTCGCCGGTCTCACCCAGGAGGCGGAGCAGGACGACCTGCTCCTCCAGCGCTTCCAGCACCGGCTGGATGGTGAGCGGGAAGTCGTGGCCGAAACGGGTCAGGTTGGCCGTGCCGGCCAGCATGATCCGTTCCTCGTTCTGTTCGGCGAGCGCCTCGAAGAGCGTCGCCAGGACGGTGACGACGGCCGGCCGGTCGGCCGCCTCGAAACCGGCCGGCAACTCCTCCAGCAGCCCCGGCACCTCGGGCAGCCGCTGCCCGACCGCGTGCGCGTTGATCCGCGCCCGCAGATCCGCGAGGAGGGTCTCGCCGACCGGGCCCGGGCAGTCCATCATCCGCTGCTCGACCCGGCCGGTGTTGGTGATCAGGACCAGCATCACCTTGACCGGGGCCAGCGCGACCAGCTCGATGTGCCGGACGGTCGACCGGGAGAGCGAGGGGTACTGGACCACCGCGACCTGCCGGGTGAGCTGGGCGAGCAGCCGGACCGTCCGGGCGACCACGTCGTCCAGGTCGACCGCGCCGTCCAGGAAGTGCCGGATCGCCCGCCGCTCGGGCGCGCTCATCGGCTTGACCTCGGCGAGCCGGTCGACGAAGAGCCGGTAGCCCTTGTCGGTGGGGATCCGCCCGGCGCTGGTGTGCGGCTGGTGGATGTAGCCGTCCTCCTCCAGCGCGGCCATGTCGTTGCGGACGGTGGCCGGGGACACGCCGAGGCTGTGCCGCTCCACCAGGGCCTTGGAGCCGACCGGCTCCTCGGTTCCCACGTAGTCCTGGACGATGGCGCGAAGCACCGCGAGCTTGCGGTCGTCCAGCTGACGGACCTCACCGGCCATGGGGCACGCACCTCCGTCTTCGCACGTTGTCCGTAGTGACATGTGTCCGTTCTGGCATGTTGCGGGCCGTTCTGGGAGGCCCCGGCTTTGGCACTCTGAACAGCCGAGTGCCAGAACCGTACCTGCCAGTGTAAGGCCCGGGTCCGACGGCAGGAACGGCCCGGCCCGAGTGATCCTGCGCGCAATATCCGGCGCGCGGGTGATGCCGAGGGCCCGTCCGGGTGGCAGCATCGAAAGCGAACGGCTAACGGAGGAGCAGCGATGTCGAGCTCGGGCCAGCACACGCGCTTCGCACCCGACCGCGGCCTGACCGGCCGCATGGTCGCGACGATGTTCGTGATCGGGCTGCTGTACGTCGGATTCACCGGCCTGCTGATCGTGCTGCTGCGCGGGGCCTGGCCACTGATCGTGCTGATCTCGGGCGGTCTCTTCGTGGCCCAGTTCTGGTTCAGCGACAAGATCACCGAACGGGCGATGGGCGCCCACCGGGTGAGCCCGGAACAGTATCCGCAGCTGCACGGCACCATCGACCGGCTCTGCGCGCTGGCCGACATGCCCAAGCCGCGGGTGGCGGTCGCCGACAACGACATGCCGAACGCGTTCGCCACCGGCCGCAACCCGCAGAACGCCGTGGTCTGCGTGACCACCGGGCTGCTGCGGCGGCTGGAGCCGGAGGAGCTGGAGGGCGTGCTGGCGCACGAGCTCTCGCACGTGGCGCACCGGGACGTGGCGGTGATGACCATCGCCGGGTTCCTCGGGGTGCTGGCCGGGGCGATGACCCGGATCGCGATGTACGGCGGGTTCATGGGCGGGGGCCGCAACAACAACGACTCCAACGCCGCCATCGCCGCGCTGATCATCCCGCTGGTGTCGATCGTGGTGTACGCGATCAGCTTCCTGCTCACCCGGCTGCTCTCCCGCTACCGGGAGCTGGCCGCCGACCGCGCCGCCGCCCAGCTCACCGGCCGGCCCAGCGCGCTCGCGTCGGCGCTGACCAAGGTGACCGGCCAGATCGCCGCGATCCCGTCCAAGGACCTGCGCCAGGCACAGCCGTACAACGCCTTCTACTTCGCCCCGGCGCTGAGCGCCCGGGAGACCGCCTCGCAGCTGTTCTCCACCCACCCGTCGCTGGAGCAGCGACTGGAGCAGCTGGCGAAGATCTCGGCCCAGCTGGGCCGCTGAACCACCTCGGGAAAGGACCGCCGTGGGATTCCTGGACGCCCTGTTCGGGCGCACCAAGCCCGTCAAGCCCGACCTCGACCAGCTGTTCGGGGTCCCCTCGGCGGCACTGACCCTGGAGGCGGCGACCGGCTTCCGGCCGACCGGTCTCGGCTCGGTCTGCTTCGCGGCCGTCGAGGGCGGGGCGTTCGGCGAGGTCGAACGGCAGGTGCGGGCGCTGCTGGACGCCGACACCGAGCGCGGCGGCGTCCCGGTGGAGGCCTCCAAGGACGGGTACGGCTACTCCTGGCTGCTCGCCCGGCACACCCCGGAGGAGCTGCCGGAGCTGGTCAACGACCTGCACGCGGTCAACAGCGAGCTGGAGGCGAACGGCTTCGGACCGCAGCTGCTCTGCTCGCTGGTGGCCTTCCGCGACGAGCGGGGGCAGTCGCTGGCGCTGGTCTACCTGTACAAGCGCGGCACCTTCTACCCGTTCGCGCCGATGCCGGGCGGCGGGGAGAAGCGGAACAGCCCCCTGGAACTGCAGGTCAACGCCATGCTCGGGAACGACCTGCGGCTGGAGAAGGACCTCACCCGCTGGTTCCCGGTCTGGGGCGCGCCGGGGCTCTGACCTCCCGCCGGCCCTCCGCCGGATTTCCCTATAGTCACCTTCCATGCGCAGCCACCAGTACGGACCCGACCTGACCCCGCCGTGGAAGCGGCAGCAGCCCGCCCCGGAGGTGTCCGCCGAGCGGGACCTGGTGGTGGAGGAGGCGGCGACCGGCTTCTGCGGAGCGGTGGTGCGGTGCGAGAAGACCGCGGAGGGCTTCACCGTCACCCTGGAGGACCGCTTCGGCAAGCACCGGGTCTTCCCGCTGGTGCCGCGCGGCTTCCTGCTGGAGGGCCGGCCGGTCACCCTGGTCCGCCCCCCGGCGGCCGCGCCCGCGCCGTCCCGGGCCCCCGGCCGCACCGCCTCCGGCTCGATCGCCGTCCCCGGCGCCCGGGCCCGGGTGGCCCGCGAGTCGCGCATCTACGTCGAGGGCCGGCACGACGCCGAGCTGGTCGAGCGGGTCTGGGGCGACGACCTGCGGATCGAGGGCGTGGTCGTCGAGTACCTGGAGGGCGTCGACGACCTGCCCGCCATCGTCGCCGACTTCGCCCCCGGCCCCGGCCGCCGCCTCGGCGTCCTGGTGGACCACCTGCTCCCCGGCACCAAGGAGCACCGCATCGCCGCCCGGGTCACCGGCGACGCCGTCCTGGTCGTCGGCCACCCCTACATCGACATCTGGCAGGCCGTGAAGCCCGCGAGCGTCGGCATCCCCGGCTGGCCCGGCGTCCCCCGCGGCGAGGTGTGGAAGGAGGGCGTCTGCCGCCGCCTCGGCTGGCCGGCGGACACCCCCGCCGCCTGGAAGCGCATCCTCGCCTCGGTGGACTCCTTCAAGGATCTGGAGCCCGAACTCCTCGGCCGGGTCGAGGAACTGATCGACTTCGTGACGCTGCCGGACTGACGACAAGCCGTACCGCGTTCGCGAACGCGTATATCCTGTTCGCGAAACGGATATACGCCACCGGGAGGTCCCCATGTCCCGCACTGTGATCGACCTGGACGACGAGGCGCTGGCCGACGCCGCCCGCTACCTCGGCACCACCACGAAGAAGGACACGGTCAATGCCGCCCTCCGCGAGATAGCGGACCGCCGGCGCCGCGCGGACGCGCTGGCCCGGATGCGGGAGATGGTGGCCGAGGGCGAGATCGACTTCTCAGCCATCGGCTACCCGGCCGGCGGTGACACGTCAGCGAGGTCGGCCGCGTGACCGAGGAGTTCCTGATCGACACCAGCGCGCTGGTCCGCCTGATGCGCGGCCAGACCGGCTCGGCCTGGGACGAGGCGGTGACCGCGGGACTGGTCCTGCTCTGCGAACCGGTCCGCCAGGAGTACCTGCGGGCGGTCGGCGGACGGGCCTCCTACTTCGAAGCGGCCGACCTGCTGCGTGAGCTCTTCCCGTACCGGCACCTGCGGGACAGCGCCTGGCAGGACGCCGCGGAACTCCAGCAACTTCTGGCGCAGTCGAGCAGGCACCAGTGCACCAGCCCGGTCGACCTGCTGGTCGCTGTCACGGCCGCCCAGCACAAGCTGACCGTGCTGCACCAGGACGCCGACTTCGAGACCATCGCCCAGCTCACAGGCCAGCCCGTCCGGCGGATCTGTTAGGTCCTGTCCGACAGGGGGCTACTCCACCAGGTCACGGACGACCGCGTCGGCCAGCAGGCGGCCCCGGAGGGTGAGGACGGCGCGGCCCCGCGCGTAGGCGGTGTCGGCGAGGAGGCCGTCGGCGAGGGCGCGGTCGGCGGCCTTCAGACCGGTGTCGGTGAGGAGGGTGAGCGGGATGCCCTCGGCGAGGCGCAGTTCGAGCAGGATGCGCTCGACCCGGCGGTCCTCGGCGGTGAGCAGTTCGCGGCCCTGGGCGGGGGTGCGGTGCTCGGCGAGGGCCCGGGCGTAGGCGGCCGGGTGCTTGGCGTTCCACCAGCGGACGCCGCCGACGTGGCTGTGGGCGCCGGGACCGGCCCCCCACCAGTCGGCGCCGGTCCAGTAGAGCTCGTTGTGACGGCAGCGCCCCTCGGGGGTGGTGGCCCAGTTGGAGACCTCGTACCAGGAGTACCCGGCGGCGGCGAGCGCCTCCTCGGCGATCAGGTAGCGGTCGGCGTGCACATCGTCGTCGATCATCGGCAGTTCGCCGCGCCTGACCCGGGCGGCCAGCCTGGTGCCCTCCTCGACGATCAGCGAGTAGGCCGAGACATGGTCGGGCCCGGCGCCGATCGCGGCGTCCAGGGAGGCCCGCCAGTCGTCGTCGGACTCACCGGGGGTGCCGTAGATGAGGTCCAGGTTGACGTGGTCGAAACCGGCCGCGCGGGCCTCGGCGACGCACGCCTCGGGGCGGCCCGGGGTGTGGTGGCGGTCGAGCAGCTGGAGCACGTGCGGGCGGGCACTCTGCATGCCGAAGGAGATCCGGTTGTAGCCGCCCGCGCGCAGCTCGGCGAGGTACGCCGGGTCGACCGACTCGGGGTTGGCCTCGGTGGTGACCTCGGCGCCGTCGGCGAGCCCGAACTCCTCGCGGATCGCGGCGAGCATCTTCACCAGGTCCCGGGCGGGCAGCAGGGTGGGCGTGCCGCCGCCGAGGAAGACGGTCCGCACCGGCAGGTCGGTGTCGCCCAGCACCCGCCGGGCGTGCCGGATCTCGGCGACCACGTTGTCCGCGTAGGTCTCCTGCGAGGCGACCGCGCCCGAGGAGCGCAGCTCGGTGGCGGTGTAGGTGTTGAAGTCGCAGTAGCCGCAGCGGCTGGCGCAGTACGGGACGTGCAGGTAGAAGCCGAAGGGCCGCGTCCCGAGTCCGGCGAGGGCGTGCGGGGGCAGGGAACCGTCGGACGGCACGGGTTCGCCGTCGGGAAGTGCGGAGGGCATGACCCCATTGTCCCGTACGGCTCACCCGACCGGGCGAGCCGTACGGCAGGGGCGGCTCAGGCCTCGTTGGCGCCCGCGTACATCTCGGCGACGGCGTCCGCGTACGTCCGCTCGACCACCGGGCGCTTGATCTTCAGGCTCGGGGTGAGTTCGCCGTGCTCGATGTCCAGGTCGCGCGGGAGCAGGGTGAACTTCTTGATCGTCTGCCAGCGCTGGAGGTCGGCGTTGAGCCGCCGCACGAAGCCGTCGATCAGCTGGCGCACCTGCGGATCGGCGACCACCTCGGCGTACGGCTTGCCGGCCAGGCCGTGCCCGGCGGCCCACGGCATGATCACCGACTCGTCCAGGCCGATCAGCGCGGTGCAGTAGTTGCGGCCGTTGCCGATCACCAGGATGTTGCTGACGAACGGGCAGACCGCCTTGAACCTGCCCTCGACCTCGCTCGGCGCGACGTACTTGCCGCCGGAGGTCTTGAACATGTCCTTCTTGCGGTCGGTGATCCGCAGGAAGCCGTCCTGGCCGATCTCGCCGATGTCCTCGGTGTGGAACCAGCCGTCCGGCTCCAGCACCTCGGCGGTCTTCTCCGGCAGGTTGTGGTAGCCGCGCATCACGCCGGGTCCGCGGAGCAGGATCTCGCCGTCCTCGGCGATCCGGACCTCGCTGCCCGGCAGCACGGTGCCGATGGTGCCGACCCGGACGTCCTCGGCACGGTTGACGGTGATCCCGGCGGAGGACTCGGTCAGGCCGTAGCCCTCCAGTACGGGCACCCCGATACCGGCGAAGAAGTAACCGATCTCGGGCGCCAGCGCCGCGCTGCCGGAGACCGAGCCGCGCATCCGCCCGCCGAAGGCGGCCCGGATCTTGGCGTAGACCAGCTTGTCGGCGAGCGCGTGCTGCAGCCGCAGGCCGAGCGGGGCGCTGTCGTGGCCGGTGGCGATCCGGCTCTCCTGGGTGGCGCGGGCGTAGGCGCGGGCCGTTCGCGCGGCCCACAGGAAGATCTTGTACTTGGCGCCGCCCTGGGCCCGCGCCTTGCCGGCGATGCCGTTGTAGACCTTCTCGAAGATGCGCGGCGCCGAGGCCATCATGGTCGGGCGGACGACCGGCAGGTTGTGGATGATCCGGTCGACCCGGCCGTCCACCGCCATCACGTGGCCGGTGGCGATCTGGCCGCAGATCAGGCTCTTGCCGAACACGTGCGACAGCGGCAGCCACATGAACTGCACGTCCTCCGTGCGCAGCAGCCGGCTGGCCTCCTGGGCCCGGCCCTGGTACGCCCAGCAGTCGTGCACCAGGCGCACGCCCTTGGGCCGGCCGGTGGTGCCGGAGGTGTAGATGAGGGTGGCCAGCTGCTCCTTGTCGAGCGCGGCGACGGTCTTCTCGATGGCGTCCGGGTGCCGTTCCAGGTACTCGGCGCCGAGCTGCTCCAGCTCGGCCAGGGTGAGCACGTTCAGCCCGGGGGTCTCCGGGACGGCGTCGGCCGGGTCGAACATGATCGCGGTGCGCAGCTCGGGGAGCTGGCCGATCTCGCCGACGACCTTGGCGAGCATGGTGTCGTTCTCGACGAACAGGGCTCTGGAGCCCGAGTCGGAGAGGATGTACGCCGTCTCGTCCGCGTTGGTGCTGGGGTAGACGGCGGTGGTGGCGGCGCCCGCGCACATGTTGCCGAGGTCGGCGATGATCCACTCCAGCCGGGTGGAGGCCATCAGCGCGACCCGGTCCTCCGGGCGGATGCCGAGCGACAGCAGGCCGGCGGCCACCGCGTGGACCCGGGTGGCGGTCTGCGCCCAGGTCACCGAGCGCCACTGTTCGGCGCCGGGGGTGCTGTCCGCCGCGTGTTCGTCGACCGGGACGGGGAAGCGGTAGGCCTCACCGCCCGGGGTGGCGGCGACCCGCTCCAGGAACAGGTGGGCGACGGAGGCGGGACGCCCGGCGACGATGTCGGCACTGCCGGAGCCGATCAGGGACTGCGCGGAACTCAACGAGGACCTCCGGTGGCGGGTGGCCGTCTGAGGGATTCGGGTGGCCGTCTGAGGGATTGTCGCGGCGCCCGTGGGGGCGGTCGCCGGCCCCCGGCCGACCGGACGGGTACCGGCGAGTAACAAGGGGGCTATCAGCAGCCTAGGGGGAAAGCCGCCATTCCGTAAGGGGGTGCGACCGGCCGGCACCCGAGCGGGCCACCGGCGCGGGGCACGACCGGGCACGCCCGGCCGTTCGGCAAAGGACTGGGCAAAGATCCGGCTCGCAAGCCCGGAATCGCCTTTGCCGGTCCACCGAAGAACGAGAATCGGGATGCGAATCCCACCGTCGACGACAAGAGTGTGCCAGTGCTCATCAGACTGCTCAGGGCGTACTTGCGCCCGTACTCCCGACCGATCGCCCTGCTGGTACTGCTCCAGCTGGTGTCGACCCTCGCGGCGCTCTATCTGCCGACGCTCAACGCCGACATCATCGACCAGGGGGTGGTGAAGGGGGACACCGGCTACATCCTTGAGGTCGGAGGGGTGATGATCGGGGTCACCCTGGCCCAGGCCGCCTGCTCGATCGGCGCCGTCTACTACGGCGCGCGTATCGCGATGGCCTTCGGCCGGGACCTCCGGGCCGGCATCTTCGACCAGGTGCAGAGCTACTCCGCCCGCGAGCTCGGCCAGTTCGGCGCCCCCTCGCTGATCACCCGGACCACCAACGACGTCCAGCAGGTCCAGATGCTGGCCCTGATGGCCTTCACGCTGATGGTGGCCGCGCCGATCATGTGCGTCGGCGGCATCATCATGGCGCTCAATCAGGACGTGCCGCTCTCCGCCCTGCTGCTGGCCGTGATCCCGGTGCTGGGCGTCGTCGTCGTGCTGCTGGTCCGCTCGCTGCGCCCGAAGTTCCGCAGCATGCAGGTGAAGATCGACACCGTGAACCGGATCCTGCGCGAGCAGATCACCGGCATCCGGGTCATCCGGGCGTTCGTCAAGGACGACCACGAGCAGGCCCGGTTCGCCCGCGCCAACGACGACCTGACCGGTGTCGCCATCCAGGTCGGCCGGCTGATGTCGTTCATGTTCCCGGCCGTGATGCTGGTGGTGAACGTCTCCAGCGTCGCCGTGCTCTGGTTCGGCGCGTACCGAATCGACAGCGGCGGGATGGAGATCGGCGGCCTGACCGCCTTCCTCTCCTACCTGATGCAGATCCTGATGAGCGTCATGATGGCCACCTTCATGTTCATGATGGTGCCGCGCGCCGAGGTCTGCGCCGAGCGGATCCAGGAGGTGCTGTCCACCGACTCCACCGTCGTCCCGCCCTCCGCGCCGGTCACCGAGGTGCTGCGCCGGGGCAACCTGGAACTGCGCGACGTCGAGTTCCGCTACCCGGGCGCCGAGGCCCCGGTGCTGCGCGGCATCGACATCACCGCCCGCCCCGGCGAGACCACCGCCGTGATCGGCTCCACCGGCAGCGGGAAGTCCACCCTGCTGGGCCTGGTCCCCCGGCTGTTCGACGCCACCGCGGGCCAGGTCCTGCTGGACGGCGTGAACGTGCGCGACCTCGCCCCCGAGGCGATCGCCGAGACCGTCGGACTCGTCCCGCAGAAGCCGTACCTCTTCTCCGGCACCGTCGCCAGCAACCTGCGCTACGGCCGGCCCGACGCCACCGACGAGGAGCTCTGGCACGCGCTGGAGGTCGCCCAGGCCAAGGAGTTCGTCGAGCGTCTCCCCGAAGGCCTGGACGCGCCCATCGCGCAGGGCGGCGGCAACGTCTCCGGCGGCCAGCGCCAGCGCCTGGCGATCGCCCGAGCCCTGGTCCGCAAGCCCGGCGTCTACCTCTTCGACGACTCCTTCTCTGCGCTCGACTACGCCACCGACGCCCGGCTCCGCAAGGCGCTCTCCCGGGAGACCGCCGACGCCACCGTGCTGATCGTCGCCCAGCGCGTCTCCACCATCCGCGACGCCGACCGGATCATCGTCCTGGACGAGGGCGCCGTCGTCGGCAGCGGCACCCACGGCGAACTGATGGCCGGAAACCCGACATACCGGGAGATCGTGCTCTCCCAGCTCACCGAGCAGGAGGCGGCGTGACCACCCCCGAGAAGGGCGCCCGACTCACGAAGGCGCCCGCGGCGGCCCCGGCCGGGCCCGCCAGCGACTCCCAGGCCGCGGCGGCCCGCCGCGGACCGGCCGGCCCCGGCCGGTTCATGGGCGGCCAGGGCGCCGAGAAGTCGATGGACTTCAAGAACTCCGGCAAACGGCTGCTCAAACTGCTGCGCCCCGAACGCGCCCTGCTCAGCGGCGTCATGGCCCTCGGCGTGCTCAGCATCGGCTGCGCCGTGACCGGCCCCAAGGTGCTCGGCCACGCCACCGACCTGATCTTCGCCGGCGTGATCGGCGCCCGCTTCCAGTCCGGCACCTCCAAGGAGCAGGTCGTCGAGGGCCTGCGCGCCCACGGCGACGGCGGCGTCGCCGACCTGCTCTCGTCGACCGCCTTCACCCCCGGCCAGGGCATGGACTTCGGCGCCATCGGCACCGTACTGCTCTGGGTGCTGGCGATCTACGCCGTCTCCGCCGCGTTCGGCATCGTCCAGGGACGACTCGCCACCACGGCGGTCCAGCGGGCCGGTTACCGGCTGCGCGAGGAGGTCGAGGCCAAGCTCTCCCGGCTGCCGCTCAGTTTCTTCGACAAGCAGCCGCGCGGCGAGGTGCTCAGCCGCGTCACCAACGACATCGACAACATCGGCCAGTCCATGCAGCAGACCATGGGCCAGGTGGTGAACTCGCTGCTCACCGTGGTCGGTGTACTGGCGATGATGTTCTGGATCTCGCCGCTGCTGGCGCTGATCGCCCTGGTCTCCGTCCCGCTGTCGGTGGTCGTGGCGGCCAAGGTCGGCAAGCGGGCGCAGCCGCAGTTCGTCCAGCAGTGGAAGTCCACCGGGCAACTCAACGCGCACATCGAGGAGATGTACACCGGCCACGCCCTGGTGAAGGTCTTCGGCCGGCAGAAGGAGTCCGCCGAGGTCTTCCGCGAGCACAACGAGGCGCTGTACAGCGCGAGTTTCCGGGCCCAGTTCATCTCCGGGATCATCCAGCCCGCGATGATGCTGATCGGCAATCTGCAGTACGTGCTGGTCGCCGTGGTCGGCGGGCTCCGGGTGGCCAGCGGCGCGCTGTCGATCGGCGACGTGCAGGCGTTCATCCAGTACTCGCGGCAGTTCAGCCAGCCGCTCACCCAGGTCGCCAGCATGGCCAACCTGGTGCAGTCCGGCGTCGCCTCCGCCGAGCGCGTCTTCGAGCTGCTGGACGCGCCCGAGCAGACCCCGGAGCCGGCCATGCCGGAGCGCCCGGACGAGGTGCGCGGCCGGGTCGCCTTCCAGGACGTGTCCTTCCGCTACGACCCCGAGAAGCCGCTGATCGAGGACCTCTCGCTGAAGGTCGAGCCCGGCCAGACGGTGGCCATCGTCGGCCCGACCGGCGCCGGCAAGACCACCCTGGTCAACCTGCTGATGCGGTTCTACGAGGTCAGCGGCGGGCGGATCACCCTGGACGGGGTGGACATCGCCGCGATGTCCCGCGAGGACCTGCGCTCCGGCATCGGCATGGTGCTCCAGGACACCTGGCTGTTCGGCGGCACCATCGCCGACAACATCGCGTACGGCTCCGTCGGGGCCACCCGCGAGCAGGTGATCGAGGCGGCCCGCGCCGCGCACGTGGACCGCTTCGTCCGGACCCTGCCGGACGGCTACGACACCGCGATCGACGACGAGGGCACCGGCGTCAGCGCCGGCGAGAAGCAGCTGATCACCATCGCCCGGGCGTTCCTGGCGCAGCCGTCGATCCTGGTCCTGGACGAGGCGACCAGCTCGGTGGACACCCGTACCGAGGTGCTGATCCAGCGCGCCATGGCCCGGCTGCGCACCGGCCGCACCAGCTTCGTGATCGCCCACCGGCTCTCCACCATCCGGGACGCCGACGTGATCCTGGTGATGGAGAACGGCTCGATCGTCGAGCAGGGCTCGCACGACGAGCTGATCGCCGCGGACGGCGCGTACGCGCGGCTGTACCAGGCCCAGTTCGCCGAGGCGGTGGCCGAGGTGGACTGACCGGTGGTGGGCGGGTGGCCGGCTCGTGGTGGGCCCGCGCCGCTTCGGTGGTGAGCCCGTGTCCGGTTCCTGGTGAGCCCGCGGTCGGTTCGCGGGGTGAGCCGGAGTGAGAGGTCGGCCGGTCCGACGTCCCACTCCGGCTCTTCGGCTTCCGGAGGCCGGCCGCTACGGTGGGGCCGTGCGTGACGACCTCTCGGCTCCCTCCACGGCGGGCCAGGACCCGGACGCCTTCGAGGCGAACCGGCGGTACCTGGGCTCGGTCGCCTACCGGCTGCTCGGCTCGTTCAGCGACGCCGAGGACGTGCTGCAGGAGGCCTGGCTGCGCTGGCGGACCGCGGACCAGGCCGCCGTCGCCGACCCGAGGGCCTTCCTGACCACCGTCGTCACCCGGCTCTGCTACGACCAGCTGGGCTCCGCCCGGGCCCGCCGGGAGGCCTACTTCGGCGAGTGGCTGCCCGAGCCGGCCGTCTCCTACGAGGACTCCCCCGCCTCCCCGGCCGAGCTGGCCGAACGCGGCGAGTCCGTCTCCCTGGCCCTGCTCGCCGTGCTGGAGCAGCTCACCCCCGCCGAGCGGGCCGCGTTCGTGCTGCACGACGTGTTCGCGGTCGGCTTCGACGAGATCGCGGCCGGCCTCGACCGCACCCCCGCCGCCACCCGCCAACTGGCCTCCCGGGCCCGGCGCCGGGTGAAGGACGGCGGCCGGCGCGCCACCGCCGATCCGGCCGAGCACCGGCAGGCGGTGCGGGCCTTCGCCGCCGCCACCGCCGGCGGCGACATCCAGGGCCTGCTGGCCGTCCTCGACCCGGACGTGGTCTGGCACTCCGACGGCGGCGGCATCGTCACCGCGGGCGCCCGCCCGGTGCTCGGCGCCCAGAAGGTCTCCCGGCTGGTGGCCGGGCTGGCCTCGAAGTGGGTCACGGCCGAGGCCGGAGTCGGCTTCGCCCTGGTCAACGGCGAGCCCGGACTGGTCTGGTACGAGAGCCCGGGCCGGATCGGCGGCGTGGTCGCGTTCACCGTCGCCGACGGCCGGATCACCGAGGCGTACGCCGTGGTCAACCCGGAGAAGCTGGCCCACCTGAACGAGGCGCCGACGGCATGACGCCGGGGTGACGCGAGCGTGACGCGGGTCACTGTCACAGCCGGGCCGGCCACGTCGTCCCCTTCCCGGACACGCGCGGAGAGCGCGGCGGAGGAGGCGGACACATGACCGAGAAGCAGATCGTCGTACTGGGGGCCGGTTACGCGGGACTGACCGCGGCGGCCCGGGCGGGCAAGCGCGACCGGGTGACCCTGATCGCCCCCGAGACCCGTTTCCTGCACCGCATCCGCCAGCACGAGACCGCCGCCGGCCACCCCGAGCACCGGCCCGCCGTGGCCGACCTGATCCGCGGCCGGGGCGTACGGCACGTCCGGGCGCGCGCCACCCGCCTGGACCTCACCGCCCGCAAGGTGTTCCTGGACACCGGCGAGGCCGTCTCCTACGACACCCTGGTGTACGCCCTCGGCAGCCGCACCGCCTGGCACGGTGTCCCGGGCGCCGCCGAGCACGCCCGCACCGCCGAGCAGGCCGCCGAACTGGCCGAACGGCTCCGCTCCGCCGAACGCCCCGGCACCGTGGCCGTGGTCGGCGGCGGCGCCACCGGCATCGAGCTGGCGGCCGAGCTGGCCGAGGCCCACCCGCGGTGGCGGGTCCGGATCGTCGCGGCGGGCCAGGTGGGCGGCTGGTTCTCGGCCAGGGGCCGGGGCCACGTCCTGCGGGTCCTGGAGCGGCTCGGGGTCGAGGTGCACGAGCAGAGCACCGTCACCGCGGTCGACGCGGCGGGCCTGGACACCGCGCGCGGCCGGATCCCGGCCGACCTGGTCGCCTGGGCCGCCGCCATGGAACCGCACCCGCTGGCCGCCGAGGCCGGTCTGGCGGTCACCGCGAGCGGTCGGGCCGTCGTCGACGACCGTCTGCGCTCGGTCTCCCACCCGGACGTCTACGTGATCGGCGACGCCGCCGAGGTGACCGTCCCCGGGACCGGCACCCTGCGGATGGGCTGCGCCACCGCCCAGCCGATGGGCAAGTACCTCGGCCGGGTGCTCGCCGGACGCACCGACAGGCCGTTCGCCTTCCGGTACGCCGTCCAGTGCCTCAGCCTCGGCCGCCGCGACGGGCTGCTCCAGCTGATCCACGGGGACGACTCCATGCGGCCCACCGTGTTCACCGGCCGGGCCGGGAAGCTGGCCAAGGCGGCCATCGTCGGAGGCGTGGTCTCGACCCTGCGCTGACCGGCGGCCGGCACCGGCGGCCGCGCACGCGAACGGGCCCGGGGCTGCTCGCCCCGGGCCCGTTCAGCCACCGCTGGTTACTTCTTTTCCTTCGGCGCCTCGGCGTCAGTGGACAGCGCGGCGATGAAGGCCTCCTGCGGGACCTCCACGCGGCCGACCATCTTCATCCGCTTCTTGCCTTCCTTCTGCTTCTCCAGCAGCTTGCGCTTACGCGAGATGTCACCGCCGTAGCACTTGGCGAGCACGTCCTTGCGGATCGCGCGGACCGTCTCACGGGCGATCACCCGCGAGCCGATCGCGGCCTGGATCGGCACCTCGAACTGCTGGCGCGGAATCAGCTTCTGCAGCTTGCCCGCCATCATCACGCCGTAGTTGTAGGCCTTGTCCTTGTGCACGATCGCGGAGAAGGCGTCCACCGCGTCGCCGTGCAGCAGGATGTCGACCTTCACCAGGCTGGCGCTCTGCTCACCGATGGGCTCGTAGTCGAGCGAGGCGTAGCCCCGGGTCTTGGACTTCAGCTGGTCGAAGAAGTCGAAGACGATCTCGGCGAGCGGCAGGGTGTAGCGCAGCTCGACCCGGTCCTCGGAGAGGTAGTCCATGCCCTGGAGGTTGCCGCGGCGGGACTGGCAGAGCTCCATGATCGCGCCGACGAACTCGTTGGGCGCCAGGATGGTGCCGCGCACGACCGGCTCGAACACCTCGGCGATCTTGCCGGTGGGGAACTCGCTCGGGTTGGTGACGGTGTGCTCGCTGCCGTCCTCCATCACCACGCGGTACACCACGTTCGGGGCGGTGGAGATCAGGTCGAGGTTGAACTCCCGCTCCAGGCGCTCCCGGATGATCTCCAGGTGCAGCAGGCCGAGGAAGCCACAGCGGTAGCCGAAGCCGAGCGCGACCGAGGTCTCCGGCTCGTAGACCAGCGCGGCGTCGTTGAGCCGCAGCTTGTCGAGGGCGTCGCGCAGCAGCGGGTAGTCCGAGCCGTCCAGCGGGTAGAGGCCGGAGAAGACCATCGGACGCGGGTCCTTGTAACCGCCCAGCGCCTCGGTCGCACCCTTGTGCATCGAGGTGATGGTGTCACCGACCTTGGACTGCCGGACGTCCTTCACACCGGTGATGATGTAGCCCACCTCGCCGACGCCGAGGCCGTCGGCGACCTTCGGCTCGGGCGAGATGACACCGATCTCCAGCAGCTCGTGCGTCGCGCCGGTCGACATCATCGCGATCCGCTCGCGCTTGGTGAGCTGCCCGTCGACCACACGGACGTAGGTGACCACACCGCGGTAGGAGTCGTACACCGAGTCGAAGATCATCGCGCGCGCCGGGGCGTCCTTGACGCCGACCGGGGCCGGAATGTTGGCGACGATGTGGTCCAGCAGCTCCTCGACGCCCAGGCCGGTCTTGGCGCTGACCTTGAGCACGTCGGCCGGGTCGCAGCCGATGATGTGCGCGATCTCGGCGGCGTACTTCTCCGGCTGGGCGGCCGGCAGGTCGATCTTGTTGAGCACCGGGATGATCGTGAGGTCGTTCTCCAGCGCCAGGTACAGGTTGGCGAGGGTCTGGGCCTCGATGCCCTGGGCGGCGTCCACCACCAGGACGGTGCCCTCGCAGGCGGCGAGGGAGCGGGACACCTCGTACGTGAAGTCCACGTGGCCGGGGGTGTCGATCATGTTGAGGATGTGCGTCGTACCGGTGTCCGGGCCGGTCTTCGGCGCCCACGGGAGGCGGACGGCCTGCGACTTGATGGTGATGCCGCGCTCACGCTCGATGTCCATACGGTCGAGGTACTGGGCACGCATCTGCCGCGGGTCGACGACGCCGGTGATCTGCAGCATCCGGTCTGCGAGCGTCGACTTGCCGTGGTCGATGTGGGCGATGATGCAGAAGTTGCGGATCAGCGCCGGGTCGGTACGGCTGGGCTCTGGCACATTGCTGGGGGTCGCGGGCACCTTGGTCCGATTCTCCGTTGGTCCGGGGGCCGGGGGTGTCCGGGTCATCGCTGACCGGTTTCCCGGGGACCGGACAGTCGTCCGATCGAAATAGTTCCTCCCATCTTCCCACGCCCGCGACGTGCGCCGCCGGTCGGTTCTTCCACAGGCCTCCGCGGCGCGGCAGGATGGCGTTCCATGATCCTCGAAAGCGCCCTGCTCGATGTCCTGCCCGGCCAGGAGGAGTCCTTCCTCGCCACCTTCGCCGAGGCCCGGCCGCTGATCTCGGTCCAGACCGGATTCCGCGCGCTGGAACTGCGCCGCTGCCTGGACGAGGGGCGCGGCTCGCGGTTCCTGCTCCAGGTGGAATGGGAGACCCTGGAGGACCACACCGAGGGGTTTCGCCGCTCGGCCGAGTACCAGCGGTGGCGGGACCTGCTGCACCGGTACTACCGGCCCTTCCCCGAGGTGGAGCACTACGGCGAGCCGCTGCTGAGCGCGTAGGCCGGGGCGGACCGGGGGCGGCCGGACCGGGGCGGGCCGTCACGGGCGGGCCGCCGGGGCGGCCGGTTTGGGGCGGGCGGCGGCCCCCTGGTAGCGTGGGGCGCTGCACCTGGCCTCGGCATGCCCTCTCAGCTGGTCCGGCGGCCGCGCGGTGCAACCCTCCCCCAGCCTTCGGCCGGGGGGACCTCCAGAACCGTTACAGACAAGACTGAGGCTCCTTCGTGGCGAACATCAAGTCCCAGATCAAGCGCAACAAGACCAACGAGAAGGCGCGCCTGCGCAACAAGGCCGTCAAGTCCTCGCTGAAGACCGCTCTGCGCAAGGCCCGTGAGGCCGCTGCCGCCGGCGAGACCGAGAAGGCCGCCGTGCTGGCCCGCGCCGCCTCCAAGGCGCTGGACAAGGCCGTGAGCAAGGGCGTCATCCACGCCAACCAGGCCGCCAACAAGAAGTCGGCCATCACCAAGCGCGTCAACGCCGTCCAGGCCTGACGCCCCCGGGGCCCACGGCCCCACACGCCTCAGGACGAACCGGCCCTCTACCCGAACTCCTGAGGTACGACAAGGATTCGCACCGCACGCGGCCTGCGTTCGCCACGCGGGTGCGGTGCACAGAGCAGTACGGCAGGCGCCGCAGCGGACCTCTTCCCCAGAGGTGGCTGCGGCGCCTGTCGCGTGCTGTGGCCGTACCGCTAGGGTTCGGTCACGGCAAGGCAATGGGGATCACGTTCGACGATCACCTGTGCAGAGGGCTCAGGGGGGCACCTATGGCGACACCACCGCCACCACCGCCGCTACCGGGACAGAGCGGGCCGGGGTTCGCCGGTTTTCCGCAGCAGCACCCGCCACAGCATCCGCAGCAGTTCCCGCCGGCGACGGCCGTTCCGGGCTTCGGCCCGCCGCCCGGGCTGCCCGCCTCGCCCGGCCTGCCACCGGCTCCGGGCGGCGGTGGGCCGGGCCGACGGGCCGGGAACCTGCGCCGCAACGCCGTCTGGGCGTTCGTGGGCGCGCTGCTGGCCTCGGCCGGCTGGGCCGGCGCCGTGGCCGTCGTACCCCGGATGGTGACCAGCGGCTCCTTCCCGCAGAGCGTCCGCGGCTACCACACCGTGGACAAGCTCTGTGACGCGGGCAAGCTCACCAAGTTCAACCAGAACTACCGCATAGTGGACAACTATCCGCTGCAGCACAGCAGCCGGAGCGACTCCATGGACATCATGCGCTGCTACGCGTTGATGAAGCGGACGGTCAGCGGGAGCGACAGCCCGGACTACGCCACCATCGACATGCGCGCCGAACTGCACAAGGCCGTCGACGCCGCCCCCGAGTTCGCCGCCACCAGGATCTTCTTCGAGCAGCAGAAGTACGAGATCACCGATGTGCGGAACCTCGGCCAGGAGGCCTACTTCGCCTACGGCGACGAGCCGACCAGCTCGGACAAGACCTTCCACGACATCAACTGCTACCTGGAGGTCCGGGACGGCGGCATGACGTACTCGCTCTACTGGACCGACAACTACCAGACCGGCAAGGACTACACGCTGGACCGCGACACCGTCCGGCAGATCATGATCGCCGACAGCCGGGACGTCCTCAAGGCGATCGGCGGACCGTAGCGGCGGTGGCTCCGGGGTGGCGGTGGCTCCGTAGCGGCGGTGGCTCCGGGGTGGCGCGGGCCCGCCGGGCAGGGCGGGTCAGCCGTACCGGGGTGAGCCCGCCCGGGGGTGAACCGCCGGGCCGCTGTGGCGGGAGCCGCTCAGTACGGGCGGGAGCCCGCGCGGGAGGCCCGGGCGACCGCGACCACGGCCCGCTCCAGGGCGTACGCCGGGTCGTCGGACCCGCCCTTGACGGCGGCGTCCGCCTGCGCGATCGCGGTGAGGGCGATGGCCACCCCGTCTCCCGTCCAGCCGCGCATCTGCTGGCGGACGCGCTCGACCTTCCACGGCGGCATGCCCAGCTCGCGCGCCAGGTCGGCCGGTCGCATGTTCCGCCCGGTGGTCGCCAGCCGCCCGATGCTGCGGACCCCGGACGCCAGGGCGTAGGTGATGCCGGTCGGCGGCTGCCCCACGGCCAGCGCCCAGCGCAGCCGCTCCAGCGCCTCGGCGGCCCGGCCGGTGACCGCGAGGTCGGCCACCTCGAAGCCGGTGGCCTCGGCCCGGCCGCTGTAGTAGCGGGCGACCACGGTCTCGTCGATGGTGCCCTCGACGTCCGAGGTGAGCTGGCTGCAGGCGGCGGCCAGCTCGCGCAGGTCACTGCCGAGCGCGTCCAGCAGGGCCTGGCACGCCTCCGGTGTCGCCGACCGCCCGAGCGTGCGGAACTCGCCCCGGACGAAGGTCAGCCGCTCCCCCGCCTTGGCCAGCTTCGCGCACTGGACCTCCCGGCCCCCGGCCTTCCGCCCGGCGTCCAGCAGCCCCTTGCCCTTGGCGCCGCCGGCATGCACCAGCACCATGATCACTTCATCGGCCGGGGACTCGATGTACGCCTTGACCTCCTTCACGGAGTCGGCGGAGAGGTCCTGAGCGGCCCTGACCACGATGACCTTGCGCTCGGCGAACAGCGAGGGCGTGGTCAGCTCGGCGAGGCTGCCGGGCTGGAGGCCCCCGGGCGGGATGTCCCGCACGTCGGTGTCGGAGTCCGCCGCCCTCGCCGCCGCCACCACCTGGGCGACCGCACGGTCGAGCAGCAGCTCCTCCTGACCGACCGCGAGGGTCAGCGGGGCGAGCAGATCGTCGGGTGCACTCTTCCTGGCCATCGCCTACCAGCATCCCACGGGGTACGGACACTCCCCGCCCGGCCGCGACCGCCACCGCGACAGGAACGCGACCGCCACCGGAGGCAGGGCCGAACGCGAGCCGCGCACCCGGCCCGGGGAGAATGGACCGGTGACCGAAGACCTCACCATCGACCAGCCGGACGCCTTCGACCCGCGCGCCCGGCAGCTGCTCGTCCTTCCCGACCGCGACGCCGCCGACGAGGCGGCGGAGGAGCTGAGCGCCAACCACCCCGACCTCGGCGAGCTGGAAATCGTCCGGGACGCCCTGGCCGGCGAGGACGACGCCGAGGACGCGCAGTGGCTGGTGGTCGTGGAACCTCCCGAGGACGGCTGGACGGCCCGGCACCTGCGCGCCCTGGACGCCGTCGCGGCCGAGAACGAGGGCTGGCGCGAGGAGGGCTGAACAGCGGGGCCGCATGCTTCAGTGCCCTCCCGCCGGCCGGTCGCCGGACGGATGGACGACCGCACCGAGGCCGGCCGGGGTCTCCCCGGTCAGGGCGATGTCCCCGGCCCGGTCCGTCCGCAGCACGGCGGCGCCGAGGGCCCGAAGCCGCTCCACCGTCCGCGGCGAGGGGTGCCCGTACGGGTTGCCCTCGCCGCAGGAGATCAGCGCCAGCCGGGGGCCCAGGGCTGCGGCCAGCCCCCAGTCCTGATGGGCGGACCCGTGATGGGCCACCTTCAGAACGTCCACCCGGGTCCGGCCGAGGCGGCCGAGCAGCACCGACTGGGCCGGTGGTTCGAGGTCGCCCAGCAACGCCAGCCGTAGTCCGCCGGCCAGGGTGACCAGCAGCGCGACGCTGGCGTTGTTGGCGCCGGATGCCGAGGCCGCCGCCTCGGCATCCGGCCAGAGCACCTCCCAGGAGAGGCCCGCCCCGGCCGCCCGCCGTTCGCCGCGCCCGGCGCGCAGCAGCGGGACACCGGCGGCGGCGGCCCACCCTGACACCCGGGCCGCCTCACCCGGCGGATCGTCCAGGGTGGTGCCCTCGATCGCCCCGACCCGGCGCCCGCGCAGCACCCCCGGTACGCCCTCGACGTGATCGGCGTGAAAGTGCGTCACCAGCAGCAGTGGAACGGCGGTGATGCCGAGGTCGCGCAGGCAGCGGTCGGCCGCGCGCGGGTCCGGACCGGCGTCCACCACCACTGCGCTGTCGGGCTCCCGGCCGCCCCCGGACACATCGGCGGGGACGACGGGGAGCACCAGCATGTCGCCCTGGCCGACGTCGCACATCGCCATCCGCCACCCCGGGGGCGGCCAGCCGGTGGCGATCCGGGTGAGCAGGGGCGGTCGCAGCAGGACGGCCGGCAGGGCCAGCAGGAGCAGGCCCGCCACCAGCAGCCGGATGCGCCCGCCCCGCAGCCGCCTGCCCCGAAGGCCGGCCCGGCCGGGCGCGCCCGCGCCGGTGTCCACCCGCCGGGCGAGCAGCAGCGGCGCCGTCCAGCAGACCGCCACCGTGGCCAGGGCGAGCGACACCGTCCCGAACAGCCCGCCCGGCCAGGACAGTTGCGCGCCCGGCAGCTCGGCCCCGCGCCTCGCCACCGCCGCCAGCCAGCCGACCGGGATCGCGGCCGGCTCCGCGAGCACCCGGGCCAGCGCCGGCGAGAGCGGGTCCAGCGCGAGGACCGCGAAGCCGAGCAGCGTCGCCGGGGCCACCGCCAGCTCGGCCAGCAGATTGCACGGGATCGCGACCAGGCTGATGTGCGCGGACAGCACGACCGTCACGGGCGCGCAGAGCGCCTGGGCGGCCGCCGTGGCGGCGACGGCGCCCGCCAGGTGACGCGGCCAGCCCCGGGCCCGCAGGGCGGCCGCCCAGTGCGGGCCGAGGACCAGCAGGCCGGTGGTGGCGAGCACCGAGAGGAGGAAGCCGAACGACCGCGCCAGATACGGATCGACCAGCACCAGGATCAGAACGGTGCCGGCGAGCGCGGGCACCGCCTGGCGGGGGCGGCCGGTGGCCAGGGCCAGCAGCCCGACCAGGCCCGTACCGGCCGCCCTCAGCACGCTCGGCTCCGGCCGGCAGATGGTGACGAAGGCCAGGGTGACGGCCGTGCCCAGCAGCGCGGTACTGCGCAGCGAGAGCCCGAGCAGGGCCGCCAGGCCCCGGCGCTCGGGCGTACCGGCCCGCCCCGGCGCGCCCAGCAGCACACCGAGCACGATCGCCAGGTTCGCCCCGCTCACCGCGACCAGATGGGCCATGTCGGTGGCCCGGAAGGCGTCCCGGAGATCGTCGGGCAGCCGGGAGGTGTCGCCGACGACCAGACCGGGGAGAAGACCCCGCGCGTCCGGCGGGAGCCCGTCAGAGGCCGCCCGCAGGCCGCCCCGGAGCCGGCCCGCGATCCGTTGCGGCAGGCTCGGCGTCGCGAGCTGCCGGGGCGGCCCGTGCGGGAGCAGCAGCGCGGCGGACTCGGTGTCGTGGCCCTCACCGGCCGGGCGGACCTCGGCCTCGACGGCCAGCCGGGCCGACGGGAGCAACCGCTGCCAGGCCTCGACCGCCTGCCCTCGCACCAGCACGGTCACCGGGGTCCGCGTCCGGACCGTGTACCCGGCACCGCTGGTACGGCGGTCACCCGGGGCAGGCCCGTCCCGGACGGTGACACGGTCCGCCACGGCGTCCACGGTGAGGACGGCCTGCCCGCCGGTCGGCCCCCCGCTCCGGGAGGTACGGGCTCTCGGGTCGCCGGTGACGGTCAGTTCGACGCCCACTTCCGGGGCGGGCGGCGGCGGTTCGGGCGGGCGGCCGGCACCCCGGGGAGCCGCGGCCGCCGCGGCACGGGCCAGCTCGGGCAGCGGCCCCCGGTGCAGGTCGGCGGTGTGCAGGAGGGTGGCGGCGGTGGCCGCCGCACCGGTGAGGAGGACGGCGGCCAGGGTGGCGGCCGTCCCTCGGCTCCGGCGCACACCCGGGCGGGTGAGCAGGAGGACGCCCACCACTGCCGCCGCTCCCGCCGACACCGACGCCACCGCACCGTGCCCCGGGTCCAGGCCGAGCAGCGCGGCCGCGACCACCCACGCCGACACGGCGGGGAGCAGCAGCCGGAAGTCGGCGGCCGGGGCACGGGCGGGCGAAGCCGGGTCGACGGTGGCGATGACGGTACCTCCCTTCGGCGAGGCGGCGGAGCGGGGACGACGGACGGACCGGGCGGCGGAGCGGGGCGGGGAGTCAGAGGGTGAGCAGCGGTCTGATCTCGGCGTAGATGTGCTCGCCGATGCCGTTGACCTGTCTCAGCTGGTCGAGGGAGCGGAACGACCCGTGCGACGTGCGGAACAAGAGGATGCGCTGGGCAAGCGTCGGGCCGACGCCGGGGAGGGTGTCGAGCTGCTCAAGGGTGGCCCGGTTGATGCTGACCGGCTGCTTCGGCCCGGCCGCCGCCGGAGGGCCGGATCCCGCCCCGGCGGCAGGGGGCGGCCCGGGCTCGCCGACCAGGATCTGCTCACCGTCCGTCAGCACCCTGGCCAGGTTGAGGCTCTTGGTCTCCGTCTCGGGCAGCGGGCCACCGGCCACACGCAACGCGTCCGCCACCCGGGACCCGCCGGGCAGGGTGTGCAGCCCCGGCGCGTGCACCCTGCCCCCGATGTCCACCACCACGGCCCCCGCCCCCGGGCCGGTATCGGGGCCGGCCCGGGCAGCGGCATCGGAGGCGGTCTCCGCCGAGGCCGGTCCGCTCGCCGCCGGTGCCGGCGCCGCCGAGGCGACCGCCACCACCGGCACCGCGACCGGCCGGGGCCGCGCCAGCCAGAAATGCTGAAGGCCGTAGCCCACGGCAAGCAGCAGCAGGACGGTGAGCCCGGCCACCGCCCGCCGGTCGAGTACCACCGCCGGGGCGAACCGCGAACGCGCCCTGCCGCCCCCAGCCGCAGGCGGCTCCACCACACCCGGCTCCGACACCCCTCCCAGAGGCACCCCTCCCAAAAGCGGCCCGCCCGAAGTCACGCCCGACGGCGGCCCGGTGGCCACCGGCTCCCCCGCACCGAGCGGCCCTTCGGCCGCCGGCAGCAGTGCCGACATCCGCAGACGGGCGGTCTCACCGATCTCATGGCGCTTGGCCGCGCCGAGGCTCACGCTGGTCATGCGCAGCACGCTAGGAGCCCTCGGCCACCCTCGGGAGAATGACCAAAATCCTGTGGAAAACCAGGGGGTTGTGGATAACTCAGGTCACTCGTACGAGTGCCGATCACTCCTACGAATTGACCACCACCACGCCACCCGGCCTCAGCGCGGCGAGACCACCACCGCCAGCAGCCCCGGCCCGACGTGAGCGCCGATCACCGCTCCCACCTCGCCCACGTACAGGTCCCGCAGCCCGGGCACCCGGCCGCGCAACCGCTCCGCGAGCGGCTCCGCCCGCTCCTCCGCCGCCAGATGATGAACGGTGATGTCGACCTCGCGCTCGCCCGCCCGCTCGACCGCGATCTCCTCCAGGCGGGCGATCGCCCGGGACGCCGTCCGGACCTTCTCCAACGGCTCGATCCGCCCGCCCGCCAGGTGCAGCAGCGGCTTCACCGCCAGGGCCGAACCGAAGAACGCCTGGGCCGCACCGATCCGGCCGCCCCGGCGGAGGTGCTCAAGTGTGTCGACGTAGAAGAAGCCGCTGGTCACCGCCGTCCGCCGGATGACGGCCTCGGCCACCTCGTCCAGCTCCCGCCCGGCCGCGATCGCCTCGGCCGCCGCCAGCACGCCGTACCCGAGAGCCATGCCGACCAGCCGGCTGTCCACCACCCGCACCGGGACGGGCGCCTCGGCCGCCGCCAGCCGGGCCGCCTCCACAGTGCCGGACAGCTCACCGGAGATGTGCACCGAGACGATCCCCTTCGCCCCGGCCTCGGCGGCCGCCCGGTAGGCGGCGGCGAAGGACTCGGGGTTGGAGCGCGAGGTCGTCACCCGCTGCTTGCCGTTCAGCGCCTCGGCGACGTCCTTCGGGGAGATCTCCACCCCCTCGGCGAGGACCGAGTCACCGACCGCGACGCTCAGCGGGACCACGGTGATCCCATGGCGATCAACAGCTTCGTGCGGCAGATAGGCCGTGGAATCGGTGACAAGTGCGAGGTCGGCGGGCATGAGGCGGAGGTTACTCCCCGCCCTGCCCGGATAACAGCGCCGGACGGCAGCACCCGGACGACGAGGCCGGGACACCCCAACAACACGGCATACGAGGCCTGCGGGACCGACAGGACCAACAGGACCAGGACACCCGGGGCCGGCAGGTCAGCCCGCCGACGATCCCGTCGTCGGCTTCCGCAGCCGCTGCGCCAGCCGGGCCAGCGGGTCACCGAGGCCCAGCAGGTCCTCGGCGCTCGGCCGGCCGCCCTTCCCGTCGGTCAGCCCCGGCCGCTGCTGCGACCCCTCCCGAGCGGCACCCGCGGCACCGGCCCCACGCCCGGCACCAGCCCCTGCGGTCCCCGAGGCCCCCGCGGACCCGGAAGAGCCCGCACCCCCCGACGTGTCCCAGTGCCGCAGCGCCCCCGCCTCGCTCTCGCACTCCTTGCTGAGCCGGCTCAGCTCGTCGTCCGCGAAGCGGTGCATCCGGTCCTGGGCGGCCCAGCGCATGGTCTCGGCGGAGTGGGTGATCCGCTCGGCCCGCTCCCGCAGCTCGGGCAGCTTGGCCGCGATCCGGCCGGCGTCGGGCTCGCGCTCCAGCGTCCGCAGCTCTCCGTCCAGCTCGGCCGCGTGGACGTCGAGCCGGGCCAGCAGGCCGAGCGACTCGCTGAGCTGGCCGTCCTGGGCGAGGCCGCTCTCCAGTACCTGGCGGGTGCCGCTCAGCGAGGTCCGCAGCCCGAGGCGGACGGCGGAGATCTGCCCCTGCGGGCCGGCCTTGGTGTACGTCTTCGCCTTGAGGGCGGCGTTCTCCACCGCACGCCGGGCGTTGGCCTCGTGCCGATCGACCTTCGCCGCGACCGCCTTCGCCGCCTTCACCGTGCCCACCACGGCCAGGACCGCCACCGCGATCCCGAAGAGCAGGGCCAGGCCGATCATCACGCCGAGCACGTCCATCACGAGTCACCTTCCGACAGCCGAACCGGCCCCCACCGGGCCCAACGCGGACCGGGTCGCCGAGGGTTCCACGGTAGCCTCCACTCCGGTCCCGGGGCAGGCCGAACGAGCCTCCGACGGCCGAGATCAGGGACAAGTCGGGGATCTCCCCCGAGGGTCCCCCGCCCACCGGACCGGTCGGCGGGATCAGCCCGGCCACGACGCCCGGAACGCCACGGGGCCGGAAGCACCGCCACACCCGAAGCACCACCACGCCCGGAACGCCACAGGGCGGGCGCCCCGAAGGACACCCGCCCCGAACAGCCGGACACCGGCGAAACGTCAGCCGGTGACGATGTTCACCAGCTTCGGCGCACGCGCGATCACCTTGCGCACCGGCGCGTCACCGATCGCGGCGACGACGGCCGGGTCGGCCAGCGCCAGCGCCTCCAGCTCGGCGTCGGAGATCGCCGGGGCGACCTCCAGCCGGGCCTTCACCTTGCCCTTGACCTGCACCACACAGGTCACCGTCTCGTCCACCACGTACGCCGGGTCGGCGACCGGGTAGTCGGTGTGCGCCAGCGACTCGCCGTGGCCCAGCCGGCGCCACAGCTCCTCGGCGATGTGCGGGGCCAGCGGGGCGACCAGCAGCACCAGTTGCTCGGCCACCACCCGCGGCGTGGACCCGCGCTTCACCAGGAAGTTGTTCAGCTCGATCGCCTTGGCCACGGCCGTGTTGAAGCGCAGCCCGGTCATGTCGCCGCGGATGCCGTCGATGGCCTTGTGCAGCGCGCGCAGCGTCGCCTCGTCGGCGGGCTCGTCGGTGACGACCAGCTCGCCCGTCGCCTCCGAGACGACGTTGCGCCACAGCCGCTGCAGGAAGCGGTACGAGCCGACCACCGCACGGGTGTCCCACGGACGGGAGACGTCCAGCGGGCCCATCGACATCTCGTACAGGCGCAGCGTGTCGGCCCCGTACTCGTCGGCGATCTCGTCCGGCGCGACGGCGTTCTTCAGGGACTTGCCCATCTTGCCGGCCTCGCGCTTGACCTGCTCACCCGCCCAGAAGTACGCGCCGTCGCGCTCCTCGACCTCGGCGGCGGGCACCGGGAAGCCGCGCTCGTCGCGGTACACATCGGCGGTGATCATGCCCTGGTTGAACAGCTTGTGGAACGGCTCGACCGAGGAGACGTGGCCCAGGTCGTGCAGCACCTTGTGCCAGAAGCGGGCGTACAGCAGGTGCAGTACGGCGTGCTCGGCACCGCCGACGTACAGGTCGGCGCCGCCGCCCGGCTTGGTGGCCGTCGGGCCCAGCCAGTACTGCTCGTTGGCCGGGTCCACCACGCGCGAGCCGTTGGACGGGTCGACGTAGCGCAGCTCGTACCAGCACGAACCGGCCCAGTTGGGCATGGTGTTGGTCTCGCGGCGGTACCTCTTCACGCCGTCGCCCAGGTCCAGCTCGACGTTGACCCAGTCCTCGTTGCGCGACAGCGGGGTCTTCGGCGAGGAGGCGGAGTCGTACGGGTCGTAGGTGTGCGGCGAGTAGTCGTCCACCTCGGGGACCTCGACCGGCAGCATCGACTCGGGCAGCGCGTGCATCACGCCGTCCTCGTCGTAGACGATCGGGAAGGGCTCGCCCCAGTACCGCTGACGGCTGAACAGCCAGTCACGCAGGCGGTAGTTGACGGTGCCCTCGCCGATGCCGTGCGCGGTCAGCCAGCCGGTGACGGCGGCCTTGGCGTCCACCACGCTCAGGCCGTCCAGCGAGACGCCGTCCTCGGTGCCCTCGGCGTGCGCCGAGTTGACGATGACGGAGTCGTAGGTGTCGAAGGCGTCGTCCCAGGTGTGCGGGTCGTCGTCGCGCCCGTCGGTGGGCTTGACGACGCAGCGCATCGGCAGTGCGAAGGCGCGGGCGAACGCGAAGTCGCGGCTGTCGTGGGCCGGGACGGCCATGATGGCGCCGGTGCCGTAGCCCATCAGCACGTAGTCGGCGATGAACACCGGGACGGGCTCGCCGCTGACCGGGTTCACCGCGTACGCGCCGGTGAACACACCGGTCTTGACCTTGGCCTCGACCTGACGCTCGACGTCGGACTTGGCCGCGGCGGCGGCGCGGTAGGCGGCCACGGCCTCGGCGGGGGTGGCGGCGCCACCGGTCCACTCGGCCGGGACGCCCTCGGGCCAGGCGGCCGGGACGATCGAGTCGACCAGGCCGTGCTCGGGGGCCAGCACCATGTAGGTGGCGCCGAACAGGGTGTCGGGGCGGGTGGTGAAGACGGTGATCTTCTCACCGGAGCCGACCGCGAAGTCGACCCGGGCACCCTCCGAGCGGCCGATCCAGTTGCGCTGCTGCAGCTTGATGGCCTCGGGCCAGTCCAGCAGGTCCAGGTCGGAGATCAGGCGGTCCGAGTAGGCGGTGATCCGCATCATCCACTGGCGCAGGTTCGACTTGAACACCGGGAAGTTGCCGCGCTCGGAACGGCCGTCCGCGGTGACCTCCTCGTTGGCCAGCACGGTGCCCAGGCCCGGGCACCAGTTGACCGGCACCTCCTTGGAGTACGCCAGCCGGTACTCGCCCAGCAGCTCGTCGCGCTCGGCGGCGGACAGCTCCGCCCAGGCACGCCCGTCCGGGGTCTGCCGCGCGCCGGACTCGAACTGCGCGATCAGCTCGGCGATCGGGCGGGCCTGGCCGGCCTGCTCGTCGTACCAGGAGTTGAAGATCTGCAGGAAGATCCACTGGGTCCAGCGGTAGTACTCCGGGTCGATCGTGGAGATCGAACGGCGCGGGTCGTGGCCCAGGCCCAGCCGGCGCAGCTGCTGGCGCATGTTGGCGATGTTGGCCTCGGTGGAGACCCGGGGGTGGGTGCCGGTCTGCACCGCGTACTGCTCGGCGGGCAGGCCGAAGGCGTCGTAGCCCAGCGTGTGCAGCACGTTGTGGCCGGTCATCCGCTGGTAGCGGGCGTAGACGTCGGTGGCGATGTAGCCCAGCGGGTGGCCGACGTGCAGGCCCGCGCCCGAGGGGTACGGGAACATGTCCATGATGAAGCTGTGCGGCTTCGCGGTGACGTCACCGGCGGCCGGGTCGGCCAGGTCGCCGGCCGGGTTGGGGGCGTTGAACGTGCCCTCCTTCTCCCAGATGTCCTGCCAGCGGGACTCGATCTCCGCAGCCAGGGTGGCGCTGTACCGGAACGGCTCGGTTGCGGCTTCGGCCGCGCCGGAAGCAGGGGTCGTCTCGCTCATGGTCCTTCAAGCTCCATCGATGTCGGTTGGCGAACCGTCGCCGGGCCCGTACCGGTACCCGGCCGGCCACGGCCAGGGCGCGGGAAACGCAGGCGGAAAACAAAAAATCCCCTCGCAGGAGGGGACGCCACGCCGACTCCGGCACCGCCCGAAGGCGCGGCCGGTCCTGGTCAGCGCGGCCGGCTAAGGAGCAGGCGCACGGTTCGCATGGGCTCAGGGTACCGCAAGGGGCTCAGGCGCCTCCCGGCAATGCCGCCCGGGAGGCCGCGTCGAAGTCGCGCAGCGCCCGGGCCACCCGCTCGGACTGCATGCCGGAGGCCAGCGCGCGGGCCAGGACGGCGGTCCTGGCGGCCTCCTCGGGGGCGCCGTCGCGGCGGTGGGAGTCGGCCAGCCGGACCAGCAGCAGGGCCTTGGCCCGGGCCCGGCCGGGGCCGAGGCCGGCCACCGCCTCGGCGAGCAGGGCCTGGGCCCGCCGGTGGTCACCGAGGTAGAGGTACGCCTCCCCCACCATGCCCGCGAGATCGGCCCCCGTCTCGGGATCCGCCATCACCCCGTCACCCGCCTCCGCGAACGCCCGCTCCGCCGCCGCACCGGCCGCCTCCGGCTCGCCCCACCGCCCGTACGCACGGGCGATCCGGCCGTACTGGAGCGCCCGTTCGGCCGGGCCGAGGGTGTCCCCGGCGGACTCCAGCGCCGCGGCCAGCATCGTGACGGCGCCCGACCCCCGCCCGCCCGGACCGTGCGTGGCCAGTACCACCAGAGAGCCGACCACCTCCACCCCGAGCCGGGGGTCGCCGCTGACGTGCGCGGCCCGCAGCGCGGCCACGAACGCCCGCTGGGCGGCCGCGTCATGGCCGAGGTCGTAGGCGGCCGAGCCGGCCAGCCCGGCCAGCCGGCTCGCCGTGCCGTACAGCTCGCGTCCGCGCTTCTCGTCGTACGCGCCGAGCTCCAGCAGTTTGGCCACCATGGCGAGTTCGGCCCGGGCCGGGCCGAGGACGAGCCCGCCCCCGCAGGCCCGCTCCAGCCGCAGCTTGCTCCGGTAGGAGAAGCCGAGCTCGTCGACCAGGCCGGGGTCGATCCGCAGGGCGCCCTCGCCACCGCCGACCGGTGGTGGCGGGGAGGCCAGCCGACGGGCGGCCTGGTCGAGGTCGGCGCCCCGGAAGAGGTCGGTGAGCCGGACCGGCCCGGCGTCGGTGGCCGCCTCGCGCAGGGCGGTCTGGGCGGTGTCGGCCGTCCACGGGTCGGTGAGCAGCCGCGGCGAGAGGATCTTGGCTCCCCGGTTGCCGCCCATCCGGCCCCAGAGCTGCTCATAGGTGACGGCGATGCCCAGCGTGCGGCTGAGCACCTCGCAGACCGCCTGGTCGTGCGGGCTGCGCGGCACCATGCCCCGGTCGCGCCACTTGTACGGGGCGGTGGAGCTGATCGCCAGGCCGGGCTGCAGGGTGAGGTTCACCTCCCGGGCCAGGCGCTCCGGGTTCCAGCCGAGCTGGTGCAGTATCCGGGCCAGTTCCTCGTTGCGTCTGCGCTCCAGATCGGCCATGTCACGACCGTAGCGGGCGGCACGGGCCGGGCGCTGCGAGACGGGTCAACCGTGCGCCCGCCCGGCGGGAAACGCCGAGGGCCGCCTCCCGGAACGGGAGGCGGCCCTCGACTGCTGTGGAGCTACGGGGAATTGAACCCCGGACCTCTTGCATGCCATGCAAGCGCTCTACCAACTGAGCTACAGCCCCTTGACCTGCGTTGTCACCGGGGGCTACCTGCGGTTTCCCTCGGCGACATCGACTACTTTACACGGTCACGGGGGTGGTCCACGAATCCGTTGCCGGAGGCGCCCGCGGGCCCGCCCGCCACCCGCCGGGTACGGCCGGCGAAGGCCCCCGCGAGGACGGCGGTGACGAGCACCCCGCCGCCGACCGGCAGCACGCACCCGAAGCACCCAGAGCACGCGGAGACGGCGGGAACCCGCAGGGCCCGGGAACACGGACCCGGAAAACGGAGAAGGGGGGCCCCCCCGGGGGGGGGGGGGGGGGACAGTTGTGGTGGGGAGGGGGGTGGTAGACCCCGCCCGAGTGGTGGCGGGGCA
>NZ_JBIVRD010000010.1:0-116697 GCF_044755565.1 Kitasatospora sp. NPDC092286
TGGCGTTGACTTTTGGCACGCTGTTGAGTTCTCAAGGAACGGACACTTCCTTCAGGCCGCCTTCCAGCGGGCCCTCCGGGCGCTTCGTTCTTTCGCATTTCCAGCTTACCAGATGTTTTCCGCTCCGTTTTCCGGAGTTTCATTCATCCGATCCTGGCCGGCCAGGTCCGCTTTTCTGCGGCGACCCCCACATTAGCGCATTTCAGGATTAACCCGAAATTCCCGCTCCCACCCGTCGACAAAAACGCCGAACAACCCAAATGAATGGGCATCGAGTGAGAGTTGGGCTTGCTGAGTGTGATGGCCGCTCCGGCTGGTCCGCGGTGGCCTCTCGGCCTCTCGTGCACCTGCCCGCTTCAAGCGACTCGTCCAACATTAGGCCAGTCGGACGACCTCGTCAAACCCTGAGGGCCGGATCTGACCAGATCCGGCCCTCAGGGTTGAAAACCGCAGTTCAGCAGCGGTGTGGTTTCGGCCAGGCTCAGCCGGCCGCGGTGAGCTCCACCGCCGCCAGGTTGCGCTTGCCACGGCGCAGGACCAGCCAACGGCCGTGCAGCAGGTCCGACTCGGCCGGCACCGCCTCCTCGTCCGTCACCTTGACGTTGTTGAGGTAGGCGCCGCCTTCCTTGATCGTCCGGCGGGCGGCCGACCGGCTCGGCGACAGACCGACGGCGACCAGCAGGTCGACGATCGACTGCAGCTCGGTGACCTTGGCCTTCGGGACCTCGGCCAGCGCGGCGGCCAGGGTCGGGGCCTCCAGGTCGGCGAGGTCCCCCTGGCCGAACAGTGCCTTGGAAGCGGCCACCGCGCGCTGGTACTGCTCGGCGCCGTGGACCAGGGTGGTCAGCTCCTCGGCGAGTGCCCGCTGCGCGAGCCGGGCGGCGGGCCGCTCGGCGGTCTCGCGCTCCAGCTCCTCGACCTCCTCCTTCGTGCGGAAGCTGAAGATCCGCAGGAAGGTGGGGACGTCCCGGTCGTCGGCGTTCAGCCAGAACTGGTAGAAGGCGTACGGGGTGGTCAGCTCGGGGTCGAGCCAGACCGTGCCGGACTCCGTCTTGCCGAACTTGGTGCCGTCGGCCTTCACGATCAGCGGCGTGGCCAGCGCGTGCACCGACTTGGCGTCGGCCTTGCGGATCAGGTCGGTGCCGGCGGTGAGGTTGCCCCACTGGTCGCTGCCGCCGGTCTGCAGGCTGCAGCCGTAGCGGCGGTTCAGCTCCAGGTAGTCCATGCCCTGGAGGATCTGGTAGCTGAACTCGGTGTAGCTGATGCCCGCGTCGGAGTTGAGCCGCCGCGCGACGGCCTCCTTGGCGATCATGTTGTTGACGCGGAAGTACTTGCCCACGTCACGCAGCAGGCTGATGGCCGACATCCCGGAGGTCCAGTCCAGGTTGTTGACCATGCGCGCCGCGTACGGGCCCTCGAAGTCGAGGAAGCGCGAGATCTGGCCGCGCAGCCGCTCGACCCAGCCGGCCACCGTCTCGGGGTCGTTGAGGACCCGCTCGGCGGTGGGCTTCGGGTCCCCGATCAGGCCGGTGGCGCCGCCGACCAGACCGAGCGGGAGGTTCCCCGCCTGCTGGATGCGGCGCATGGTGAGGATCTGTACCAGGTTGCCGAGGTGCAGGCTGGGGGCCGTCGGGTCGAACCCGCAATAGAACGTGACCGGGCCGTCCGCGAATGCCTTGCGCAGTGCGTCCTCGTCGGTGGACAGGGCGATCAGACCACGCCACTGCAGCTCGTCGACGATGTCCGTCACGGTCACGATTCTCCTTCGATCGGGCGTCCGCCCGGTGCGGACCCGGTTCGTCCGGGCCCCGGTACGGAGCGACTCCAGCGTCACAAAGCCTACGCGGTCCGGGCCAGGGCTTTTCCGTCGAGGCGTCCGGCCCGGCACCGGGTCGGCGCGGGCCCGCCCCGTCCACCGCCGGCCACGCCCCGCCCCGACACCGGAAATTCCGTTGTTCGTCGGCCCGGGGCCCCTTCAGAGTGGTGCCAACGCCGCGCGGCGGCAGTGACGTGTGTGGGGACGGTCGTGCCGCCGTGGCACGCCGGTGGAAAGGGTGGGCCGAGGTGCGCAACACACTGGTTCTGAACGCGAGCTACGAACCCCTGACGACGGTGTCGCTCCAGCGCGCCGTGGTGCTGGTGCTCCAGGACAAGGCGGTGGTGGAACAGGCGCACCCGCTGCGGACCATGCGCGGTACCGGCGTCACCGTCCCGGTGCCCCGGGTGATCAGACTGCAACGGTACGTACGCGTGCCGTTCCGACAACAGGCCCCGTGGTCACGCCGCGGTGTGCTGGGCCGGGACCAGCACCTGTGCGCCTACTGCGGGCGCCGGGCCACCACCGTGGACCACCTCCAGCCCAAGTCGCGGGGCGGGGCCGACAGCTGGCTGAACACCGTGGCCGCCTGCGCCGAGGACAACCAGCGCAAGGCCGACCGGACACCGGAGCAGGCCGGCATGCGGCTGCTGCGCAAGCCGTTCGTACCGACCCCGCAAGCCACGCTGATGACGGCGCTGGGCCTGCGCGGCCCGGAGGCCCGGGACCTCGCCGTCTGGCTGCCGGCCGGAACCGTCCCGGCCGGGCCCGCGGTGCCGTCCGCGGCCTGAGGCCGTCCGGGCGGGTAGCGGGTCAGCCGGTCGCCTGGTACCCGGACGCTATGCCGAAGTTGGCCGAGTGTTCGGGTACCGCGACGACCTTGCCGCCGCCGATCAGCACCCGGCCGGAGACCAGCAGTGAGCCGGTGCCCTGCGGGAAGCTGCCGCCCATCACCTCGCCGCCGCCGTCCAGCGTGAAGCGGCTCAGGTGGGCGGGCCGTTCGCGGCGTTCGTCGGCGGCCAGCACCAGCGCCCGGTCGTCGATGGCGACCGCCCGCAGGACGCCCTTCTCCAGCGCCGCCGTCTTCCAGCGCGGCTTGCCGCTGTCCAGGTCGTAGCCCACGACCGAGACCGGTCCGCCACCGTTCGCCGGGACGACCGTGGTCACCATCGTCCGGTCCTGGAAGAACACCCGGGGTGTGGCCGAAAACGTGCCCTGGGCGACATCGAGCCGGCCCTCCCCGGTGGCGACCGGGATCTCGGCGGCCGGGTCGCCCGTCGGGCCCCAGGCGAGCACCTTGTCGTCGTCGGGTTTCCCGCCGGTGGCCAGGACGACGGACGGTTCGGCGGAGAGCACGGTCACCGTCTTCGGCTGGCTGTTCAGCCCCCGCCACCAGTTCACCTTGCCGTCGGCGGTGTTCAGCGAGACCGCCTGGTCGACGGGGGTGGAGTCGGCGCAGGAGCTGGCGACCATGACGGTCCGGCCGGTGACACCGCCGGAGAGGGTGCAGAACTTGCCCTGGCCGGTGTACTGCCAGACGTCCTTGCCGTCGGCGGACTCCCAGGCGATCACCCGGTCGTCGCCGACGGCGATCACCTTGTCCTCGGTGACGCCGATCCGGGCCGCGTAACCGCCCTTGGCGTCCGAGACGCTCTTGGTCCAAGCGGTCTTGCCGGTCTTCGCGTCGACGGCGGCGACCAGCGTGCAAGGGCTCTTCGGATCGGCCTTCGGGCGGAACAGCACCGCGCCCAGACCGGCCCCGTTCACGCTCGGCGACAGCCCGCAGGGCACCGCCCCGGCGGCCGGCGGCTCGACCGACCAGGTGGGCCGGCCGGCCGCCAGGTCATAGGCGTGGACACCGCTGGAGTCGGCCCGGACCACCGCGTCGGCCAGCAGCCAGCTACCCACCAGCGTGTCGTCGGCGCCCGGCTGCACGGCGCCGGCCGGCTGGGCGGACCAGGCCTTGGCGTGGGAGACGGCGAAGCCGGGATCACCGTCGGCGGAGGCGTTCTCGCTGCCCTCGGCGGCGACCGCCAGACCGGCGGCGACCAGCACGCCGAGCGCGGCGACACCGGCGCCGGTCCGCACCATCAGGGCCCGCCGGCCGGGCGCGTGTTCGGCCGAGACCACGGCGTCGGCGGCGGCCCGGGCCTTGGCCGTGAAGGAGGAACGGCCTGCGGAGCCGCCGGCCCGCCGGCCCGCCGACCGCGACCCCGGCCTGGCGGACGCGCCGGGTACGGCGGCCTCCGACGGCGCCGCGGGCCCCGGCTGGGGCGCCGGCTCCGGGTCGGGTTCCGGCTCGATGTGCACATAGCCGTCGGCGGAGTACTCGGCTCCGGCCGGGGCGTAGAGCTCGTCCCCGGCCGGCGGCTGCGGGACGGCGTACGGGGCGTACTGCTGCTGCTCGTGACCTGGGTACGGGGCGTACGGCTGGTACGGGCCGTCCGGGTGGCCACCGTGGCCGTACCCACCCTGGCCGTACCCGTTCCCCCCGTACCCGGCGTCGGTGCCGTAGCCAGGGGCGGTGCCGTAGCCAGGGGCGGTGCCGTACCCGGCGTCGGTGGCGTACTCGGCGGTCCCCTGCCACTGCTGCTGCTCCGGGTACCCGCCCTGCCACTCGGGCTGCGGCTGGGGGTACCAGGGCTGCTGCTGGGCGTCTCCGAGGGGATCCTGCGCCATCCGTTCCGTCCCTCCCGACCGCCTGAAGTGCGGCAGCCAGCATCTCACGCCGGGCGGAGCGGCCCGTTCCGCCCTCCGGAGAGGCCTCCGGAGGGCGGCGGGCGAGGCGCGGTGCGGGCGGGCCGGCTACCCCGCCTCGGCGCGGAAGGCCTCGTCGATGCGGCCGGCGAGCGCGAAGTCCAGCGCGGTGAGACCGCCCGCGCTGTGGGTGGAGAGCGCGAAGTGCAGGGTGCGCCAGCGGATGTCGATGTCGGGGTGGTGGTCCATCGCCTCCGCGGCCTCGGCGACGGCGACGACCACCCGGATCGCCGCCGGGAAGTCCGGGGCGTCGGCGGTCCGGACGATGCTGTCACCGTCCCTGGACCACTCCGGCCGTCCGGCCAGCGCGGCGGTGATCTCGTCCTCGGTCAGGCGTGCTCTGCTGCTCATCGAACCGCTCCCGTGGGTCGGGGGTGAAGGGTCGGGCCTTCCGCCGCGAAACGGACCGGGTGGCGGCCAGGGCCCCGGTGCGGTCCGGACGGGAAGGCGCACGTAGGAGCATAGGGAGGCGGGCTCCCGCGCGGTCGGCGACACCTCGCGGCGCCCGCCGGTGTCACGCGTCTCCCCCGCTCCGGGGCCCTCCGGGCCGTCCGCGGGCACCGGGCGCGACGGCGGATCAGCCGATCAGCAGCTTGGTGACGGCGACCAGCCCGACCACCACGATGACCCCGCGCAGCGCGGGCGGCGGCAGCTTGCGGCCCACCTTGGCGCCGATCAGCCCGCCGCAGAGCGAGCCGACGGCGATCAGCCCGGCGGCCGTCCAGTCCACGGTCGAGGTGAAGAGGAAGAACACGGCGGCGACCGCGTTGACGATCATCGCCAGCGCGTTCTTCACGCCGTTGATCCGCTGGAGGTCCTCCTGGAGCAGCATGCCCATCAGCGCCATCAGCAGGACGCCCTGGGCCGCGCCGAAGTAGCCGCCGTAGATGCCGGTGAGGAAGACGCCGCCGAGCAGCACCGCGCTTCCGTCGGGGTCTCCCCCGGGCCGGCGGCGGGCCGCGACCGCCCTGGCCACCCGGGGCTGGATCACCACCAGGACGAGGGCCAGCAGGATCAGCGCCGGGACGATCGCGTCGAAGGCGCCGCTGGGCAGTCTGATCAGCAGGACGGCGCCGACCAGTCCGCCGAGCAGCGAGGCGGTGCCCAGCCGGAGCAGTCGTCGGCCCTGGCCGGCCAGCTCCCTGCGGTAGCCGATCACGCCGCTCAGCGAACCGGGCACCAGGCCGAAGGTGTTGGAGACGTTGGCGGTGACCGGCGGGATGCCGACGGCGAGCAGGACGGGGAAGGTGATCAGGGTTCCGGAGCCGACGATCACATTGATCATCCCGGCCCCGACACCCGCCACCAGGACGGCGATCGCCTCCCAGAGCGTCATGGGTCACCTCTCGTCTCGGTCCTGTCCGAGGCGATCATGCCGGACCGGGTACCGGGCCCACCAGACCCGACCGCGATCCGGGATGTGGGACCCGGCCCGCGCCGCACCCTCGGGAACGGCCGAGGGCCCGCCTCCCGTACCGCACGGGAGGCGGGCCCTCATCGCATCAGGCGCGTCCGGAGACGCTCCGGATCACTCCGGGTCGATCTTGCGGTACTCGCGGGCCGGGTCCACCCGGGGGCGGGCGGCGCCCTTGGTGTCGGTGTCCAGCGGGCGCGGCCCGGCCGCCGGGTCGAGCGGGACCTGGGTGGCGGCCGGCGCCGCCGGGACGCTCGGCGCCGCGACCGCGCCGCCGTTCGCCCCGCCGGTCAGGCCGTTGAACGCGCCGCCGAGGCCCTTGAGCGCGTCGCCCACCTCGCTCGGGATGATCCAGAGCTTGTTGGAGTCGCCCTTGGCCAGCTCGGGCAGCGTCTGCAGGTACTGGTAGGCGAGCAGCTTCTGGTCGGCGTCGCCGTCGTGGATGGCCTCGAAGACCGTCCGGATCGCGGCCGCCTCACCGTCGGCGCGCAGCACCGCGGCCTGGGCCTCACCCTCGGCCTTGAGCACCTCGGCCTGCTTCTCACCCTCGGCGCGCAGGATCTGGGCCTGCCGGGCGCCCTCGGCGGTGAGGATCGCGGCGCGCTTGTCACGGTCGGCGCGCATCTGCTTCTCCATCGAGTCCTGGATGGAGGTCGGCGGCTCGATCGCCTTGAGCTCGACGCGGTTGACCCGGATGCCCCACTTGCCGGTGGCCTCGTCGAGCACCCCGCGCAGGCCGGCGTTGATGACCTCGCGCGAGGTCAGGGTGGACTCGAGGTCCATCGAGCCGATGATGTTGCGCAGCGTGGTGACGGTGAGCTGCTCGATCGCCTGGATGTAGCTGGCGACCTCGTAGGTGGCCGCCCGGGCGTCGGTGACCTGGTAGTAGATCACCGTGTCGATGTTGACCACCAGGTTGTCCTGGGTGATCACCGGCTGCGGCGGGAACGGCACGACCTGCTCACGCAGGTCGATCCGGTTGCGGACCCGGTCGATGAACGGGACGACGATGTTCAGCCCTGCGTTGAGCGTCCGGGTGTAGCGGCCGAAGCGCTCCACGATCGCGGCGCTGGCCTGCGGGATGACCTGAATCGTCTTGATCAGCGCGATGAATGCCACCACGACCAGGACGACCAAAACGATAAGGACGGGTTCCACGGACTCTCCCCTAGACGACCAGGGCGGTCGCGCCCTGGATTTCGACGACATCGACCTGCTGCCCCGGTTGGTACACGCTGCCGGGGTTGAGCGCACGGGCCGACCAGATCTCGCCGTTCAGCTTGATCCGCCCGCCCTCCCCGTCGACCGTTTCCGCGACGACCGCGGTGGCGCCCTGGAGCGCCTCGATGCCCATTTTGATGTTCGGGCCCTTCTTGAGCTCCCGGTACGCGATCGGGCGGACCACGACCAGCAGCGCGACCGAGACCGCGACGAAGGTCAGTACCTGCCAGACCGCTCCGGCGCCCAGCCCGGCCACTCCGGCCGCCGCCAGCGCGCCGACCGCGAACATGGCGAACTCCGGCATCGCGGTGATCACCAGCGGTATGCCGAGGCCGACGGCGGCGAGGAGCCACCAGATCCAGCTGTCCACGTGTCCATCCTAGGGAGCGAAGGGCCTTAGGGCGGAAAGTTCCCGCAGGTGGAGGGGCGGAAACCGGTCGCACGTGCGACCGGCCCCGGTTCAGCGGACTTCAGTGGCCGTCAGCGGGCTCACCGGAGACCTCATGAGGCGTCAGCGGCCTCAGCCGAGCGGCAGGCCCTGGGCGGACCAGCGGTCGCCGTGCCGCTCCAGGGTCAGCGGCAGGCCGAAGCAGAGCGACAGGTTGCGCGCGGTCAGCTCGGTGTCGATCGGGCCGGCGGTGAGCACCTTGCCCTGACGGATCATCAGGACGTGGGTGAAGCCGGGGGCGATCTCCTCGACGTGGTGGGTGACCATGGCCATCGCCGGCGCGAACTCGTCCTGCGCGAGCGCGCCGAGGCGGCGGACCAGGTCCTCACGGCCGCCGAGGTCGAGGCCGGCGGCGGGCTCGTCCAGCAGCAGCAGCTCGGGGTCGGTCATCAGCGCGCGGGCGATCAGGGTGCGCTTGCGCTCGCCCTCGGAGAGGGTGCCGAACTTGCGGGCGGTGAGGTTGACCATGCCGAGCCGGTCGAGGAGCGCGAGCGCGCGGGACTCGTCGGTCTGCTCGTACTTCTCCTGCCAGCTGACCGTCATGCCGTACGCGGCGGTGAGCACCGTCTGCAGCACGGTCTGCTCGGCGGGCAGCTTGTCGAACATGGCCGCGCCGGCCAGGCCGATCCGCGAGCGCAGCTCGAAGACGTCGACCTCGCCGAGCTTCTCGCCGAGGACGGACACCTTGCCGGCGGTCGGGAAGAGGTACGTGGAGGCGATCTGCAGCAGGGTGGTCTTCCCGGCGCCGTTGGGGCCGAGGATGACCCAGCGCTCTCCCTCGGAGATGGACCACGAGACCTGGTCGACCAGCGCGCGCCCCTCCCGGACCACGGATACGTCCACCAGCTCCAGCACGTCGCTCATGCCTACGCCTTCCCCAATACAGAAATACGGCCGTCGGGTGCGGGCGGGCAGCCACTCCGGCGGCCGGTGGGCACGGAGTGGGTGCGCCGCACGCGCATGGGCAAACCTACGCCACGCGGATGACCGCCGATTCCGTAGGCTGGCCGGATGCTCGTGACTCCTGCCGACAATCCGTACGAAGAGCCCCGTTCGGGGCGGTTGACCGCCTGGGGCAACGCTCTGCTGAACGGCCTGGTGCCGCCCGACAACGCCGCCGCCGCGGTGCTCGGCGCCGACGAGAGCCACCGGGTGACCGGGCTGCCCGGGGACGGGCCCGGGGAGCTGCACGGGCTCACCTGGGCGCTGGGGCGGCTCCGGGTGCTGGGGGTGAAGGGCCTGCGGCTGGCGCTGCCGAGCGCCGGGCACCCGCTGGGGCTGACCGGCCCCGCGTCGTTCAACCAGCGCGCGTTGGACGCGGGCGAGGCCGTGCTGGCGGTGGGGGTGCCGCTCGGGCTGGTGCCGGAGATCGAGGTGTTCGGCCCGGCCGGGGACCGCTCGGCGACGGTCCTGTGGCGCTGCTCGGAGGTGGACGACGTCCCGCCCGCCGATGTGCCGTCGCTGCACGAGGCCGAGCGCGAGCTGGTGGACGGGCTGCGCGAGGCGACCGTCCTGCTGGCCCGGCTGGATGTCGCCGGGGCCGGCCCCGAGGCGCTGCGGGCCCTGGACGCCTACCGCCGGCGCGGCCACGTCGAGCTGCTCGCGCCCGGCTACCCGCCGCGGGCGGTCCGGGTGCTGGAGTCGGCCCGCCAGGTGTCCGCGCTGCTCTCGATCGCCTCGGGCGGCCACGGGGCGGCGGTCAGCGCCTCCGAGATGGCCGCCCGCCAGGGTGCCCTGGCGCCCCTGCGGCGGACCGCCCGGCGGGCCCAGGTGGCGGCGTACAACGCCCTGGTGGACGAGCGCGGGGACCGCTGAGCCCGCGGGCCCCGCTCAGGCCTCCCTGGCCGCCCCGTTGCGGACGGCCCAGAGCGCGGCCTGGGTGCGGTCGGCGAGGTCCAGCTTCATCAGGATGTTGGAGACGTGGGTCTTCACCGTCTTCTCGGAGAGGTGCAGGCTCCGGGCGATCTCCCGGTTGGAGCGCCCGTCGGCGATGTGGCCGAGCACCTCGCGCTCGCGTTCGGTGAGGGTGCCGCCGCGGCCCTGCGGAGCACGGGGGCCGTCGTCGGCGAGCAGCGCCTCGGCGAGTTCGGGCTGGAGCAGGACGTGGCCGGCGTGGACCGAGCGGATCGCGCCGGCCAGCGCCTCCGGGTCGACGTCCTTGTAGACGTACCCGGCGGCGCCGGCCCGCAGCGCGGGGACCATCGTGCGGTGCTCGGTGAAGCTGGTGACGATCAGGATGCGGGCCCGGCTGCCCTCGCCCTTGAGGGTGCGCAGCGCCTCGATGCCGTCCACGCCCGGCATCTTGAGGTCCATCAGGACGACGTCGGGGTCGAGCTCCCGGGCGCGGTCCACGCCCTCGGCGCCGTCGGCGGCCTCGCCGACCACCTCGATGTCGTCCTGCACCTCCAGGAAGGTGCGCAGGCCGCGGCGGACCACCTGGTGGTCGTCGACCAGCAGGACGCGGATCGCTGGCGTGGTGTCAGGCACCGGGGACCTCCATCTCGACGACCGTTCCCTTCCCGGGGGCCGATTCCAGGGTGAGCGTGCCGCCGACGGCGGCGGCACGGTCGCGCATCGAGGCCAGGCCGAGGTGGCGGCCGGCCCGGCGGACGGACTCCGGGTCGAAGCCCCGGCCGTCGTCGCGGACCCGCAGGACGGCGCCGCGGGCGGACGTGCCGGCCAGGGTGACGGTGACCCGCCCGGCGCCGGAGTGGCGCAGCGCGTTGTGCAGGGCCTCCTGGGCGACCCGCAGCAGGGCGGCCTCCTGGGCCGGCGGCAGGGCGCGGACTCCGTCGGCGGCGAAGACGAGGTCGGCGCTGTGGGCCCGGTCGAGGACCTGCACCTGGGAGGCGAGGGTGGCGCTGAGGCCGTCCTCCTCCAGGGCGGCGGGGCGCAGTTCGACGACGACGGCGCGCAGTTCGTCGGCGGCCTCGGCGGCGAGGCGGGCGACCTCGGCGAGTTCGGCGCGGGCGCGGGCCGGGTCGCGCTCGACCAGGGTGGCGGCGGCCTTGGCGGTGAGGCGCAGCGAGAAGAGCTTCTGCGAGACGGCGTCGTGCAGGTCGTGGGCGATCCGGGCGCGTTCGCCGGCCAGGGTGAGTTCGCGGCTGCGCTCGTAGAGGCGGGCGTTGGAGAGGGCGAGGGCGGCGTGCGCGGCGAGTATCCGGAGCAGTTCCTCGTCGTGGTCGGTGAAGCCGCCGCCGAGCCGCTTGTTGGCGAGGAAGATGACGCCCATGACCTGCGGCTCGTCCTCGACGGCGTCGGTGTCGAGGATCGGCATGCCGAGGAAGGCGTCCATGTCCGGGTGGGCGGCCGGCCAGCCGCCGAAGGCGGGGGCCCGGCGGACGTCGGCGAGCCGGGTGGGCCCGGTCTCGTGGAGCATCTTGGCGAGGACGCCGTGCTGGCGGGGCAGCGGGCCGATGGCCTTCCACTGCTCGTCGGTGATGCCGTCGACGACGAACTGGGCGAAGCCGCCGTGGTCGTCCGGTACGCCGAGGGCCGCGTACTCGGCGCCGAGCAGGTCGCGGGCGGAGGCGGTGATCCGGCGCAGGACCTCGCGCACCTCCAGGTGGCGGCTCATCCCGAGCAGGGCCTGGCTGACGGCCTCGATACCGGCCAGGCAGGGCTCGCAGGCGGGCAGTGGACCGGTGGGCGGCGGGCCGACCGGTATCCGGCCGACGGGGAGCGGTCCGGCCGGGGGCCGGCGGTCGCTGGACGCGGGGGGCATACCGCCAAACTACCGCCGCGCGGCCGCCGCCCGCGTCGGTCCGAGGGCGCGCGGGGCGCAGGTCCGAGGACCTACGCCCCGGGCCGGAGCGGCACCGGAACGCCGGGGGGCGGCCCTCCCGGATCGGGGAGGGCCGCCCCGGTGGAGCGGGCGAAGGGGGTCAGCCCTTCTGCATGACCTCGGGCTCGTGGCGGCGCTGGAGGCGGGTCACGATGACGCCGATGACGACCGACATCGCGATCAGCACACCGGCGTCGAGGAGCAGCTGGCCGACGTTGTGGCCCCAGACCGCGTCGTACTCGGGGTTCTGGAGGTCCTTGTTCCAGGGGCCCATCAGCTTGGACAGGTCCAGCGTGGTGGCGACCACGCCGACGCCCCAGCGGGCCGGCATCAGCCAGGCGAACTGCTCCAGGCCCGGCTTGCTGAAGATCTGGAAGAGGCAGCCGGTGAAGACGACCTGGATGATCGCGAACATGACCAGCAGCGGCATGGTCTTCTCGGAGGTCTTCACCAGCGCGGAGATCATCAGGCCGAACATCATCGAGGCGAAGCTCAGCAGGATCAGGCCGGTGCTCATCTCGATGATCGGCAGGCTCTTGACGATCAGCCCCTCGGAGGGCAGCTTGCGCGGCAGGAAGCCGACGGCGGAGATGACCGCGCCCTGGATCACGCTGAAGAAGCCCAGCACGATGATCTTGGACATCATGTACGCCGAGCGGGAGAGCCCGGTGGCCCGTTCCCGTTCGTAGATCGCCCGTTCCTTGATCAGCTCGCGGACCGAGTTGGCCGCCCCGGAGAAACAGGCGCCGATCGCCAGGATCAGCATGATCGTGGCGGCCCCGCTGTTGATCCCGAGCTGCGACTTCGGGTTCCTCGCCAGGCCCGCCTCGTTCGGGATCAGCACGCTGACCAGCCCGACCACCGCCGGCAGCAGGACGGAGAGCGCCAGGAAGCCCCGGTCCGAGGCGAGCACCGAGGCGTAGCGGCGGATCAGCGTCCACAGCTGCGAGCCCCAGCTCTGCGGCTTCGGCGGGCGGACCGCCTCCCGCACGATCTGGGCGGACTGCGCGGCCGCGGAGTCCACGTCCGCGGAGTACTGCTGGTAGTGCACCGAACCGCGGTAGCGGCCGGCCCAGTCGTGGTCCGGGTAGTTCTCGAAGGCCTGGAAGACATCGGCCCAGGTCTCGTACCCGAAGAAGTGCAGCGCCTCGTCCGGCGGGCCGAAGTAGGCCACCGAACCGCCCGGAGCCATCACCAGCAGCCGGTCGCAGAGCGCGAGTTCGGCCACCGAGTGGGTGACGACGAGGATGGTGCGGCCGTCGTCGGCGAGGCCGCGCAGCATCTGCATGACCTCGCGGTCCATGCCCGGGTCGAGGCCCGAGGTGGGCTCGTCCAGGAAGATCAGCGAGGGCTTGGTGAGCAGTTCCAGCGCGACCGAGACGCGCTTCTGCTGGCCGCCGGAGAGCGCGGTGATCCGGTTGTCGGCGCGCTTGTCCAGGCGCAGCTCGTACAGCACCTCGTCGATCCGGGCCTCGCGCTCGCGCGCCTCGGTGTCGCCGGGGAAGCGCAGCCGGGCCGCGTACTTGAGGCCGGTGCGGACGGTCAGTTCCTTGTGCAGGATCTCCGACTGCGGCACCAGGCCGATGCGCGAGCGCAGCTCGGCGAACTGCTTGTAGAGGTTGCGGCCGTCGTAGAGGACGTCGCCGCGGTCGGCCGGGCGGTAGCCGGTGAGGGCGCGCAGCAGGGTTGACTTGCCGGAGCCGGACGGGCCGATGACGGCGACCAGCGACTTCTCCGGCACGCCGAAGCTGACGTCGTTGAGCAGGATCTTCTTGGCGCCCTTGTGCTCGACCTCGACGGTCAGGTGGCGGGCGGAGAAGGAGACGGCGCCGGTGTCGACGAACTCCTGCAGCTGGTCGCCGACCAGGACGAAGCTGGAGTGGCCGACGGTCAGCCGGTCCTGCGGGCCCATCAGCTGGCGCTGGACGGGCTGGCCGTTGAGGAAGATGCCGTTGTGGCTGCCGAGGTCGATGATCTCGTAGCGGCCGTCGGGCAGTTGGCGCAGCTCGGCGTGGTGGCGGGAGACCTGGAGGTCGGAGACCACGACGTCGTTGTCGAGCGCGCGGCCGATCCGGACGGTGCGCATGGCGGCCGTCAGGTTGCGGATGACCGTCGGCTGCGGGCCGCCGTCGTGCTGCGGCGCCTGCTGCTGCGGGAAGCCGCCGTGCGGGGGCGCCGGCGGGGCGAAGTCCTGCCGCGGCGGGAACGGCTGCTGCTGCCCGCCCCACTGCGGCGGCGGCTGCGCCGGGGGCTGCTGGACGGGCGGCTGCTGGGCCCACTGCTGCTGCACCGGGGGCTGCGGCGTCGGGGCGGCGGCGCGGCTGGTGACGGCCTCGTGCCAGGCGGGGGCCGGCGCGGCGGCCTGGGCGGGCGCGGAGAAGTTCAGCCGGAGGCCGTTCTCGGCGTTGCCGAGGTTGACCGCGGCGCCGGGGAACAGCTGGGCCTGCAGGGTGCGGGCGCCGCCGGTGTAGGTGCCGTTGGTGCTCCCGTGGTCGTCCAGCTGCCAGCCGGTTCCGTTGAAGGAGATGGTGGCGTGCTGCCAGGAGACCCTGGCATCCTCGAACGGGAAGTCCGACTGCGGGTTGCGCCCGATGCTGTAGGACCGCCCCGGCTCCAGAGTCCGCTGCTGTCCGTTGATCTCAATGACGAGTTGCGGCACTGCTCGCCTGCCCCGCTCTCTCGGTCCCCCGATTGTGACCCCGGCCGGGGCCGCGATGATCGTGAATCTGACGGGGGAATCATTCCAGCCCCTCGCCCGGGGACGAAAGTCGCCCCTGACGACTGTGACCAGGCGGAAACGATTCGCCGACGGACCCGTACCACACCCCCGCGTCACCTCTCCGTCACCCATCCGTCACCCGGGTCGTACGCACACCTCCGATACGTCCGTCCGCGAGGTGGACGGGTGCCGTGGCGGCGGCGGGCGGCGGGTAGCGTGGGGGGCACCATGAACGCATCGCCCTTGGCCGCTGAGCCGCTTCCCGCCCCGCAGCCCCGGACCGAGGACGAGCGCACCCTGCTCGTCAAGGTGTTCGGCAAGGACCGTCCCGGCATCACCGCCGGCCTCTTCACCACCCTCGCCGGGTTCGGCGTCGAGGTGATCGACATCGAGCAGGTGGTGACCCGGGGCCGGATAACGCTCTGTGCCCTGGTGACCCCCCCGGCCGGCGGCGCGCCCGGCGCCGAGGGCAGCCTGCGGGCCACCGTGCACCGCTGGGCGGAGGAGCAGAAGCTCCAGGCCGAGATCATCTCCGGCATCGGCGACAACCGGCCGCGCCGTGAGGGCCGTTCGCACGTGACCGTGCTGGGCCACCCGCTGACCGCCGCCGCGGTCTCCGCGCTGACCTCCCGGATCACCGCCTCCGGCGGCAACATCGACCGTGTCTTCCGGCTCGCCAAGTACCCGGTGACCGCCGTCGAGCTGGCCGTCTCCGGTGTCGCCACCGACGAACTGCGCGCCGAGCTGGCCCAGGAGGCGGCCACCCAGCGGGTGGACATCGCGGTGGTCAGGGCCGGCCTGGAGCGCCGGGCCAAGCGGCTGGTGGTGATGGACGTCGACTCCACGCTGATCCAGGACGAGGTGATCGAGCTGTTCGCGGCCCACGCGGGCTGCGAGGAGAAGGTCGCCGAGGTGACGGCGGCGGCGATGCGCGGCGAGCTGGACTTCGCCGAGTCGCTGCGCGCCCGGGTGGCGCTGCTGGCCGGGCTGGACGCCGGCGTGACCGAGAAGGTGCGCGCGGAGGTCCGGTTCACGCCGGGCGCGCGCACCCTGATCCGCACACTGCAGCGGCTCGGTTTCCAGGTCGCGGTGGTCTCCGGCGGGTTCACCCAGGTCACCGACCACCTGGTGGAGCAGCTGGGGCTGGACTTCGCGGCGGCCAACACCCTGGAGGTGGTGGACGGCAGGTTCACCGGCCGGGTGGTCGGCGAGATCGTGGACCGGGCCGGCAAGGCCCGCTGGCTGGCCCGGTTCGCCGAGCAGGCGAAGGTGCCGCTGGAGCAGACGGTGGCGATCGGCGACGGCGCCAACGACCTGGACATGCTGAACGCGGCCGGGCTCGGGGTGGCGTTCAACGCCAAGCCGGTGGTGCGCGAGGCCGCGGACACCGCGGTGAACGTGCCGTTCCTGGACACCGTGCTGTACCTGCTGGGCATCACCCGCGAGGAGGTCGAGGCGGCCGACGCGCTGGACGGTACGCCGACCGAGTAGCGCGCGGTCGGCCGGGCGGGCCCCGGGACGGACGAGAGGGGCCCGAGGAGCACTCCTCGGGCCCCTCTCCCCCGAGGTCAGTCCTGCGGCGTGAAGTAGGAGACCAGCGCGGCCACGCCCGGCTCGACGCCCTTCCACGAACCGCTGAAGCTGAGCACCGCGATGGCGGCGGTCGGGAAGCCGCCGAGCCGCAGCCGTTCCAGCGCCTCCCGGTCGCCCTCGTCCCCGGCCAGCACCTGGGTCAGCCCGAGCACTCCGGGGTTGTGGCCGACCAGGACCAGGTCGGCGTACTCCTCCGGGGTCTCCTGAATGACGGTGATGATCTCGCCGGGGCTGGCCTCGTACACCCGCTCCTCGTACACCGTCTTGCGCGACCGCTTGGGCAGTTCGTGCGCGGCGAGCTTCCAGGTCTCGCGGGCGCGCAGAGCGGTGGAGCAGAGCACGTAGTCGGGGTTGATGCCGGAGTCGGCGAGCCAGCGGCCGGAATCCGGGGCCTGGTGGCGGCCCCGGTCGGCCAGCGGCCGCTCGTGGTCGTCGACGCCGTTGGGCCAGTCGGCCTTGGCATGGCGGAGAACGATGATCCTGCGGGGCGTGTCGGCGCTCATACCCAGCAAGCTTGGCAGAAAAGCCGCTGCGGGGCGCGGTGCTGCCCGATGGCGCCACCCTGAGGGGTGCAGGGTGTCATGATGCGCCGTTCGCCGGGGTTCGTCCGCCGGACGGGCGCCGGACGGCCGGGGCGCCGAGGGGCGTCCCGGGTACGGCGCGCCCGGTCAGCCCAGGCTCTGGGCGACGCTGGCGACGATCACCAGCAGGACCACGATGCCGACGATCGCCGCGGCGATCTGGCCGAGCTTCTTGTGGCCGTCGGTGGGGTTGGGATCAAGTACGGGCATGACCGGATTCTCCCACCCCGGTCATGCCCGTCGGTCACCGACCCCTCGGTGTTGGTCAGTTCTTGACCGGGACCGCGGCCGGGTGGACCGCCTCGTCCTCGATGTGCCGGGCCATCGCGGCCCGCAGGCCGAACAGCATCTGCGGCACCAGCAGCAGGGCCAGGAAGCCCAGCGGCAGGTACCACTCGCCGGTGGCCTGGTAGAGCCGGCCGATCAGGATCGGGCCGGGGATGGAGATCAGGTAGCCGACGCCCTGGGCGAAGGCGGAGAGCTGGGCCACCCCGCCGGCCGTCCGGGCGCGCAGCCCGATCATGGTCAGCACCAGCGGGAACGCGCAGTTGGAGAGGCCGACCAGGACCGCCCAGGCCCAGGAGGCGGAGGCGGGGGCCAGCGCCAGGCCGGTGTACCCGGCGATGCCGCAGGCGGCGAGCACCACGACGAACAGCCGCTGGTCGCCCCGACGGGCGGCGAGGTTGGGCAGCACGAAGGAGACCGGCACGCCGATCGCCATGGTGATCGCCAGCAGCACCCCGGAGGCGCTCTCGGAGACGCCGGAGTCCTGGAAGATCTTCGGGAGCCAGCCCATCACCACGTAGGCGCCGGTGGCCTGGAGGCCGAAGAAGCAGGCCATCGCCCAGGCGGTCCGGCTGCGGGTGATCGGCAGCCGGACGGTGGTCGTGCCGCCGGCCCTGTCGCCGCGCTCGCGCCGGGACAGCATGACGGGCAGCCAGAGCAGCAGGGCGAGCGCGCCGAGCGCGGCCCAGACGCCCAGGCCCACCCGCCAGTCGCCGCCGAGCGAGCTGGTCAGCGGCACGGTGACGGCGGCGGCCAGCGCGGTGCCGGCCGACAGCGACATGGAGTAGAGGCCGATCATCGGGCCGACCTTCTCCGGGAAGTACCGCTTGATCACCACGGGGATCAGCACGTTGGAGACCGCCACACCGACCAGCGCCAGCGCGGTCAGCAGCAGGAAGACCGCCGTGCCGCCGGCGAACGAGCGGGCCAGCACGCCCGCGGTGATCGCGCCCATGCCGGCGGTGATCACCGCGATCGGCCCGGCCTTGCGGGCCATGCCCGGCGCGGCGAAGCCGAACAGGGCGAAGCAGAGCGAGGGGACGGCGGTGAGCAGGCCGGCCAGCGTCGGGTTCATCCCGAGGTCGGCACGGACCTGGTCGAGCAGCGGCCCGAGGCTGGTGACCACGGGGCGGAGGTTGAAGGCGGCGACGGCGATCGCGACGGCGAACAACCAGCCGACGCGCGTGCCACGGGTGGCGGGGGGCCGCTCGGTCTGCGGCCGGGCCTCGGTTCGGGAGGAGGCGGTGGTGTCTGCTGCGGGAGGCATGGGAGCCATCATAGAATGATGGGATGAATTAGCGCATCCTCGAATTGGCATGATGTCCCGACCCACCCGTCGGTCCGGCCCACCCGTCTGCCGCCGGCCCCCGCCGATCCCGAATCCGCAAGGAGTCCCCCGTGGCGCTGTCCTCGCCGAGACGCACCCCGCTGTCCGATCAGGTGATCTCGCAGCTGCGCGCCCAGATCACCTCGGGCGAATGGCCCGTCGGCTCGCGCATCCCGACCGAGGCCGCGCTGGTCGAGCAGCTCGGAGTGGCCCGCAACACCGTCCGCGAGGCCGTCCGCGCCCTCGCCCACAACGGCCTGCTGGACATCCGCCAGGGCTCCGGCACCTACGTCCTGGCCACCAGCGAGCTGGCCGGCGTGATGCACCGCCGCTTCGCCGACGCCGACCTGGCCCAGGTCGCCGAGCTGCGGGTCACCCTGGAGGCCTCGGCGGCCGGGCTGGCCGCCACCCGCCGCACCGAGCGCGACCTCGGCCTGCTGGAGGCCACCCTGGCCCGCCGTGAGGACGCCTGGCGCTCCGGCGACGCCGAGGACTTCGTCCAGGCCGACGCCGCCTTCCACCAGGCCGTCGTCGCCGCCGCCCACAACGACGTGCTCGCCGCCGTCTACGCCGACCTCGGCGAGGTCACCCGGGCCCATCTGCGCCACGACGTCGGCCCCGAGCTGATCGCCGAGCGCTACCTCGGCCACGACCGGATCGTGGACGCCATCCGGGCCGGCGACCCCCACCGCGCCTCGGACGAGGCCGGCCGCGCCATCGGCGCCTGCACCCCGGCCGAGGCCTGACCCGGTCCCGGCTCCCGGGTTCCCGCGCCCGGCAACCCCGGGCCGGACAGCCCCTGGTGAGAGCGGGCCCCGGCCCTGCCGCCCGAAGCGGCGAAGAACGCGACCCGCCCGGTACCCCTTGCGAGGGATACCGGGCGGGTCGGGTGTTGGACCGGGTGCGCCGCCGCCGTCAGGCGCCGATCGCGTGCAGGCCGCCGTCCACGTGGACGATCTCGCCGGTGGTCTTGGGGAACCAGTCGGAGAGCAGGGCCACGACGCCGCGGCCGGCCGGCTCCGGGTCGGTCAGGTCCCACTTCAGCGGGGAACGGCTGTCCCAGGTGGCGGCCAGGTCGCCGAAGCCCGGGATGGACTTGGCGGCCATCGAGCCGATCGGGCCGGCCGAGACCAGGTTCACCCGGATGTTGCGGGAGCCGAGGTCACGGGCCATGTAGCGGGAGGTGGCCTCCAGCGCGGCCTTGGCCGGGCCCATCCAGTCGTACTTCGGCCAGGCGAACTGGGCGTCGAAGGTCAGGCCGACCACCGAGCCGCCGTCCTGCATCAGCGGCAGCAGCGCCGTGGTGAGCGACTTCAGCGAGAACGCCGAGACGTGCATGGCGGTCGCCACGGACTCCCACGGGGTGTTCAGGAAGTTGCCGCCCAGGGCGTCCTGCGGGGCGAAGCCGATCGAGTGGACGATGCCGTCCAGGCTCGGCAGGTGCTCGCGGACCTGGTCGGCGATGCCCGCCAGCTGCTCCTCGCTGGAGACGTCCAGCTCCAGCACCTTGACCGGCTTCGGCAGCTTCTTGGCGATGCGCTCGGTCAGGCTCGGCCGCGGGAACGCGGTGAGGATGATCTCGGCGCCCTGCTCCTGGGCGAGCTTCGCGGTGTGGAAGGCGATGGAGGACTCCATCAGCACACCGGTGATCAGGATCCGCTTGCCCTCAAGGATTCCACTCATGATCAGTGACCCATGCCCAATCCGCCGTCGACGGGAATGACGGCTCCGGTGATGTACGCGGCCTCGTCCGAACCGAGGAACCGCACGGTGGAGGCGACCTCGGCGGGCGCCGCGTAGCGGCCCAGCGGCACGCCCGAGACGATCTCCGCACGGCGCTCGTCGCTGAGCACCGCGGTCATGTCGGTGTCCACGAAGCCGGGGGCGACCACGTTGACGGTGATGTTGCGCGGGCCGAGCTCGCGCGCCAGCGACCGGGCGAACCCGACCAGGCCGGCCTTGGAGGCGGCGTAGTTGGCCTGACCCGGCGAGCCGGAGAGGCCGACCACCGAGGAGATCAGGACAACACGGCCCTTGCGCGCCCGCATCATCAGCTTGGAGGCGCGCTTGACCACCCGGAACGTGCCGGTCAGGTTGGTGTCCAGGACGGAGGTGAAGTCCTCCTCGGACATGCGCAGCAGCAGGGTGTCGTGGGTGATGCCCGCGTTCGCGACCAGCACCTCGACCGCGCCGTGCTTGGCCTCGACCTCGGTGAACGCCGCATCGACCTGCGCGGCGTCGGTGATGTCGCAGCGCACCGCGAGGACCTCGTACTTCTCCAGCGCCTCGGGTACCTCACCCGAGCGGCTGGTGATGGCGACCTTGTCGCCCGCCTCGGCGAAGGCCAGGGCGATCGCGAGGCCGATGCCCCGGTTTCCTCCGGTGACGAGAACCGAGCGGCTCAACGATCCACCTCTCTCCGTTGGATCCGCGTACGGCGAAACGCGCACGCAGTGTGACGGTATCGGTCGGCCCGGGGCGGCGACGAATCGGTCTCCCACAGCGCCTTACCGGCGGAACTGTCGCAATCCGACAATCCGCGTCCGAGGCGGCGGCCGGCCGCCTCCAGGTCGTTGTGCTGCCGCGGTCCCGCCGTTGTCGTGTCCGCTGTCGTATCCGCTGTCGTGATCCGCGGAACGGGAACAACAGGGACGGCCGGGAACAACACGGGCGGGCACGCCCGTTGCCCCGGTGGTGCGGGACAACCCGGGGCCGGCCGTACCGACTTCTGGACGGGCCCCGCCGTGCGGGGCCCGGCGCCCCGGCGACGAACGAAGGCAGAGCACGGATGAGCGAGGCACAGCCCGGTACCACCCGCCGGCGCGGACGACTGCTGGCACTGGCCGTCCTGGCGGCCGGCGCGGGAGCGGCCGCCTGGTCGCTGCGCGACCTGCCGGCGGCGTTCGGGCGGCGACCGGACGGCGACCGCGAGGAGCGGGTGCGCGACTCGCCGCAGTACCGCGACGGGGTCTTCCACAACGCGCCCTCCACGCTGGCCCGGGCCGGGTCCGCCCCCGACTTCGACCGGGACACCGCGCGCCGGATGCTGTTCCAGCGCGAGGGCCGGGTACCCGCCAACCCGGTCCCGACCGTCCGCCCGGCCGACGGGTCGCGCCCGGCCGCCGAGGGCGTGGAGATCACCTGGTACGGACACGCCTCCGCCCTGGTGGAGATCGAGGGCTCCCGGGTCCTGCTCGACCCGGTCTGGAGCGACCGCTGCTCCCCCGCCGCGCACATCGGCCCCAAGCGGCTGCACCCGGTGCCGGTGGAGCTGGAGGAACTGCCGCGGGTCGACGCGGTGCTGATCTCCCACGACCACTACGACCACCTGGACATGGCGACGGTCAAGCGTCTCGTCCGCAGCCAGTCCGCGCCGTTCGCGGTCCCGCTGGGCATCGGCGGCCACCTGCGCCGCTGGGGCGTCCCGGAGCACCGGATCATCGAACTGGACTGGGACGAGACCTGCACCCTCGGCGAACTGGTGCTCACCCTGACCTCCGCCCACCACTTCTCCGGCCGCGGCCTCACCCGCAACACCACCCTCTGGGGTTCCTGGGTGATCGCCGGGCCCACCCGCAAGGTCTTCTACACCGGGGACTCCGGCTACTTCGAGGGCTACGCGAAAATCGGCGACCAGCACGGCCCGTTCGACGCCGCCCTGGTGCAGATCGGCGCGTACGACGCGGCCTGGGCCGACATCCACATGACGCCCGAGGACGCCGTCCGTGCCCACCGCGACCTCGACGCGGGCCTGCTGGTGCCGGTCCACTGGTGCACCTTCAACCTGGGCCTGCACCCGTGGGCCGAGCCGGTCGAGCGGCTGCTCGTCGAGGCCAAGGCGCAGGCCGTCCCGCTGGCGGTGCCGCGCCCCGGCGAGCGGGTGGACGTCGACTGCCCGCCGGAGCTGGACGGCTGGTGGGAGAGCGTCTCCTGACGCACGGCCCGGAAGGTCCCCGCGGCGCCCGCCACCGGCGCGTGTCACCGGGGAAATGAGCTGGCCGAAACCCCATGGACGGGAAATGATTCGGTGCGGGCATCCCTGTGCGGGGGTGCCCGCACCGCCATCCCCCCGACCAGGGAGCCCGATTGACTCCGAAGCCCCCGACCAGCAGCGCCCGTGCCCCGCACGGGCGCGCCGTCGACGCGCTGTTCCTCGCCTACCCGCTGCGCACCCTCGCCGACGCGGCGCTCACCCGGGCCCGTGAACTCGGCGCCGCCCACGCCGACTTCCGTCTGGAGCGGGTCCGCAGCGCCTCCTGGCGGCTGCGCGACGCCCGCCCGGCCGGCACCTCCGACAGCGTCCAGCTGGGCTTCGCCGTCCGGGTGCTTCTGGACGGCGCCTGGGGCTTCGCCGCCGGGGTGGACCTCACCCCCGCCGCGGCGGCCGGGGTCGCCGAGCAGGCCGTCGCGGTGGCCCGGCTCTCCGGCGGGATCGGCCGCGCGGCAGGCTCGAAGGAGCTCGTCGAGCTGGCGGACGAACCGGTCCACCCGGACGTCACCTGGGTCTCCTCCTACGAGGTGAACCCCTTCGAGGTGCCGGACGCCGAGAAGACGGCCCTGCTCGCCGACTGGAGCTCCCGGCTGCTCGCCGCCGAGGGCGTCTCGCACGTCCAGGCCACGCTGCTGACGGTCCAGGAGAACAAGTTCTACGCGGACACCGCCGGCACCGTCACCACCCAGCAGCGGATCCGGTTGCACCCCACGGTCCAGGCCACCTCGGTCGACGAGCGCACCGGGGCCTTCGACTCGATGCGCACCCTGGCCCCGCCGGCCGGGCGCGGCTGGGAGTACCTGACGGGCACCGGCTGGGACTGGAACGCCGAGCTGGCCGAACTGCCCGTCCTGCTGGCCGAGAAGATGAAGGCGCCGAGCGTCGAAGCCGGCCGCTACGACCTGGTCGTCGACCCGTCCAACCTCTGGCTGACCATCCACGAGTCGATCGGCCACGCCACCGAACTGGACCGCGCGCTGGGCTACGAGGCCGCCTACGCCGGCACCTCCTTCGCCACCTTCGACCGGCTGGGGTCGCTCCGGTACGGCTCCGAACTGATGCACGTCACCGGCGACCGGACCGCCGAACACGGCCTCTCCACCATCGGCTACGACGACGAGGGCGTCGCCACCCAGTCCTGGGACCTGGTCCGGGACGGCATCCTGGTCGGCTACCAGCTCGACCGGAGCATGGCCAGACTGAAGGGCTTCGAGCGCTCCAACGGCTGCGCCTTCGCCGACTCCCCCGCCCATGTGCCGGTCCAGCGGATGGCCAACGTCTCGCTCCAGCCGGCCGCCGACGGCCCCGACACCCAGGGGCTGTTCGCGGGCGTGGAGAACGGCCTGTACATCGTCGGCGACCGTTCCTGGTCGATCGACATGCAGAGGTACAACTTCCAGTTCACCGGCCAGCGCGCGTACGCCATCAGGAACGGCGAACTCGCCGGCCAGGTCAAGGACTTCGCCTACCAGGCCACCACCACCGACTTCTGGGGCTCGATGGCGGCCGTCGGCGGCCCGCAGACCTACGTGCTCGGCGGCGCCTTCAACTGCGGCAAGGCGCAGCCCGGCCAGATCGCGGCGGTCAGCCACGGCTGCCCCTCGGCGCTGTTCCGCAACGTCAACGTGCTCAACACCCAGCAGGAGGCGGGTCACTGATGACCGCGACGCAACCCCACGAACTCGTCGAGCTGGCGCTCGGCCTCTCCCTCGCCGACGGCTGCGTGGTGATCGCCGACGAGGAGTCCACCGCCAACCTCCGCTGGGCCGGCAACGCGCTGACCACCAACGGCGTCACCCGGGGCCGCCGGCTCACCGTGATCGCCACGGTGGCCGGCGCCGAGGGCACCGCCTCCGGCGTGGTCTCCCGCGAGGCCGTCGCGCCGGACGAGGTGGAGAGCCTGGTCCGGGCCGCCGAGGAGGCCGCCCGCGCGGCCGGCCCGGCCGAGGACGCCCAGCCCCTGGTGGCCGACCGGCCGTCCTCGCCCGGCTTCACCGAACCGCCCGCCGAGACCTCGATCGAGGTGTTCGCGGCCTTCGCGCCCGCCCTCGGCGAGGCCTTCGCCCGGGCCGCCGCCCAGGGCGAGCTGCTGTACGGCTTCGCCCGGCACGAGATGGTCTCCAGCTACCTGGGCACCTCCACCGGCCTGCGGCTGCGCCACGACCAGCCCACCGGCATGGTCGAGCTGAACGCCAAGACCGCCGACCTCTCCGGCTCGGCCTGGGCGGGCACCGGCACCCGGGACTTCACCGACGTCGACGTCACCGAGCTGCACGCCCAGCTGACCAGGCGGCTCGCCTGGGGAGCCCGGAGGATCGACCTGCCGGCCGGCCGGTACGAGACCCTGCTGCCGCCCTCGGCGGTGGCCGACCTGCTGGTGTACATGAGCTGGTCCTCCGGCGGCCGGGACGCGGCCGAGGGCCGGACGGTCTTCTCCCGGCCCGGCGGGGGCACCCGGATCGGCGACAAGCTCGCCGGCCTGCCGCTGACGCTGCGCTCCGACCCGGCCGAACCGGGCCTGGAGACGGCGCCGTTCGTGCTGGCGCACTCCAGCGGCGGGGACTCCTCGGTCTTCGACAACGGCCTGGAGCTCACCGCCACCGAGTGGATCCGCGAGGGCGTGCTGACCGATCTGGTCACCACCCGGCACTCCGCCGCGCTGACCGGCCTGGCGCTGCGGCCGGCCGGGGACAACCTCGTCCTGGAGACCGCCGACCAGGCGTCCGCGCCGACCCTGGACGAGATGATCGCCCGCACCGAGCGCGGCCTGCTGCTCACCTGCCTCTGGTACATCCGCGAGGTGGATCCGGCGACGCTGCTGCTCACCGGCCTCACCCGGGACGGCGTGTACCTGGTGGAGAACGGCGAGGTCGTCGGCGCGGTGAACAACTTCCGGTTCAACGAGTCGCCGGTCGACCTGCTCGGCCGGATCACCGAGGTGGGCCGCACCGAGCGCTGCCTGCCGCGGGAGTGGAGCGACTGGTTCACCCGGGCCGCGATGCCGCCGGTGCGGGTCCCGGATTTCAACATGAGTTCGGTCAGCCAGGCGTCCTAGGGCGCCTGACCACGGGGGAAGGATCGAGAGAGTGGACGAGAAGCGCACGGTCAGGACCAGCAAGATGCTGTCGCGGATCCTGCGGCACGACCCCGGCCGGGTCGGGATCACCCTGGACGCGGCCGGCTGGGTCCGGGTGGACGTCCTGCTCGCCGCGCTGGCGGCGAAGGGGAACCGGCTGACCAGGGCCGAGCTGGACCACGTGGTGGAGACCAACAACAAGCGCCGGTTCGCCTACTCCGAGGACGGTCTCTCGATCCGCGCCAGTCAGGGGCACACGGTGGCGGTCGACCTCGGTCTGACCGCCACCGAGCCGCCGGCGGTGCTGTACCACGGCACCGCCACCCGGAGCCTCGACCCGATATTCCACGAGGGCCTGCGCCCGATGGCCCGGCAGGACGTCCACCTCTCGGCGGACACCGAAACGGCCACCAGGGTCGGCGCCCGGCACGGCCGCCCGGTGGTCCTGACCGTGGACGCGGCGGCGATGGCGGCGGCCGGCCACGAGTTCCGGGTCAGCGCCAACGGCGTCTGGCTCACCGCCGCGGTACCGCCCGAGTACCTCGGCCGGCTCCGCCAGGACGCGCCCCTCCGCCCCGGTCTCGTCGGCGGCCCCGGCGCGGCGTACCGTGAGGAGGCCGCGCGGCGAGACGCGCGGGTGCCTGGACGAGGACGGTAGGACATGGGCAAGAGCGCCGGCGATGGAGAGGTCTACCGGATCACGGGTGCGCGCAGCAGCCTCACCGAGGACGTCCGCGGGCGGCAGCGGCGCTATGTGGCCTCGATGCTGCTGCGCACCGTCTGCGTGCTGCTGGCGGTGGTCCTGTGGGACGTCCAGCGGGTGCTGGCGTTCGTCGCGCTGGCCGGCGCGGTCCTGCTGCCGTACTTCGCGGTGCTGATCGCCAACGCGGGCCGGGAGAAGGCGCCTGGACTGCCGAGCACCTTCGACGTGCCGGCCGGCACCCCGCTGATGCTCGGTCCCGGCGGTCAGGGTGGGGCGGGTGCGACGCATGGTACGCCCGGTGCGAAGGGCGATCCCACCGATTCTTCACAGGACTTGAGCTGACTGCCCGTTTTGCTCTGGTATCCAGCAATTGCCTTAGAGGAAAGCTCAAAAGAAGCTCAGATTAATCATGCAAGACCTCCCCTTAAGTCACCCCTACCGTGACATACTGCGTACGCGCTCCGCATCCCCCGTCGGAGCGACGGACCGACGCCGGGCGGCTCCCCCCGTGGCTGCCCGGCGTCGCCATGCCCGGATCCGGGTGGCGCCCCGCGTGGCGTACGGGCGGCCTCGGGCCGCGAACGGGGGCGTGCCGGGCGCGTGACAGACTGGCGGTACAGACGACCCGCCTACCGCTGAGGACGGCCCCGATGGACTCCCCGCAGACGCAGACGCCGGTCTGCTCCGCCAAGGGCTGCCGGGCGGACGCCCGCTGGGTGCTGGTCTGGAACAACCCCAAGCTGCACACCCCGGACCGCCGCAAGACCTGGCTGGCCTGCGAGGAGCACCGCGAGCACCTGTCCCAGTTCCTCGGTGTGCGCGGCTTCCTCAAGGAGGTCGTCGCCTTCGCCGACTGGACCCCCGAGAGCACCGGGAACACCGGGAACACCGGGGACGAGCAGGCCCGGCCCCTTCCGTAGGCACCCTGGGCCACGCCCTACCCGCCGATCGCCGACATCGGCCGATCGGGCTGGAGGAACTCGGGGTTGTCGATCCCGGCACCGGCCTTCTTGCCCCACATCGCCGCGCGCCACAGCGCCCCGATCTCGGCGTCGTCGGCGCCCGAGCGCAGGGCGGTCCGCAGATCCGTCTCCCCGGTCGCGAACAGGCAGTTGCGCACCTGGCCGTCGGCGGTCAGCCTGGTCCGGTCGCAGGCGCGGCAGAACGGGCGGGTGACGGAGGCGATCACGCCCACCCGGCCGGGGCCGCCGTCCACCAGCCAGCGCTCGGCGGGTGCCGCGCCCCGCCGGACCGAGGGCTCGGGGGTGAGCGCGAAGCGGGCGGCGAGCCGCTCCAGGATCTCCTCGGCGGTGACCATCGACGTGCGGTCCCAGCCGTGCTGCGCGTCCAGCGGCATCTGCTCGATGAACCGCAGCTCGTACCCGCGCTCCAGGCACCAGGCGAGCAGCTCCGGCGCCTCGTGGTCGTTGACCCCGCGCATCAGGACGGCGTTCAGCTTGACCGGCGCCAGCCCGGCGGTCTCGGCGGCGGCCAGCCCGTCCAGGACGTCCTGGTGCCGGTGGCGGCGGGTGAGGGTGTGGAAGGTGTCCGGGTCGAGGGTGTCGAGCGAGACGTTGACCCGGTCCAGCCCGGCGGTGCGCAGCGCCTCGGCGGTCCGGGCGAGGCCTATCCCGTTGGTGGTGAGGGAGAGTTCGGGGCGCGGTTCGAGCTCGGCGCAGGCGGCCACGACGGCGACCAGTCCGGGCCGCAGCAGCGGCTCGCCACCGGTGAAGCGGACCTCCCGGACGCCGAGGTCACGGACGGCGAGGGCGATCAGCCGGACGATCTCCTCGTCGGTGAGCAGGTCGGGCTTGGCCAGCCACTGCAGGCCCTCCTCGGGCATGCAGTAGGTGCAGCGCAGATTGCACCGGTCGGTGAGGGAGACCCGCAGGTCGACGGCGCGGCGGCCGAAGGTGTCGAGCAGCACGGCGGTCCCTTCCGGAGAATGCGGCCGGCCCGGCCACCGTCACGGCGGGGCCGGGCCAGCCTAGTCATCGCCCGGCTGTCAGTGGGCGCCCAGTCCGGTCAGCGACCGAACCTCCAGTTCAGCGTACTTCGCCGGATCGGCGCGTTCCTTCGAGAGGAGGGTGGCGACCCAGCCCGCCAGGAAGCCGACCGGGATGGAGACCAGGCCGGGGTTCTCCAGCGGGAACCAGTGGAAGTCGTGGTTCGGGAAGAGCGAGGTCTTGGCGCCGGAGACGACCGGCGAGAAGAGCACCAGCACCACCGAGGTGACCAGCCCGGCGTAGACCGAGCTGACCGCGCCGGTGGTGGTGAACCGCTTCCAGAACAGCGAGTAGAGCAGGGTGGGCAGGTTGGCCGAGGCGGCCACCGCGAACGCCAGGGCGACCAGCGCGGCGGTGTTGAGCTTGCCCGCGAAGAGACTGAGCACGATCGCGACCGCGCCGATCGCGACGGCGGCCCATTTGGCCGAGCGCACCTCCTCCTTCTCGCTGGCCCGGCCGCGCCGGATGACGTTGGCGTACAGGTCGTGCGCGAAGGAGGCCGAGGAGGCCAGGGTGAGTCCGGCGACCACCGCGAGGATGGTGGCGAACGCGACGGCGGAGATCACCGCCAGCAGGATCGCCCCGCCGGTGGAGCCCGCACCGCCGCCGAGTTGCTCGGCGAGCAGCGGGGCGGCGGTGTTGCCGGAGGACTTGGTGTCCTCGATCGCCTTGTGGCCGACCAGCGCGGCCGCGCCGAAGCCGAGCGCCAGGGTCATCAGGTAGAAGGCGCCGATGATGCCGATCGCCCAGAGCACCGACTTCCGGGCCGCCTTGGCGGTGGGCACCGTGTAGAAGCGGACCAGGATGTGCGGGAGTCCGGCGGTACCGAGCACCAGGGCGATCCCCAGGCTGATGAAGTCGAGCTTGCTGGTGCCGGTGGCGCCGTACTTCAGCCCCGGTTCGAGGAAGGCGGCTCCCTTGCCGCTGGCGTCGGCGGCGGCGCCCAGCAGCGCGGAGGGGTTGAAGTGGTACTTGGCGAGGACCAGCACGGTCATCAGCGCGGTGCCCGCGATCAGCAGCACGGCCTTGACGATCTGCACCCAGGTGGTGCCCTTCATCCCCCCTATCACCACGTAGATCACCATCAGTGCGCCGACGGCGACGACGGTCAGGCGCTTGGCGCCGTCCCCGCTGACGCCGAGCAGCAGCGCCACCAGCGTCCCCGCGCCGACCATCTGGGCCAGCAGGTAGAAGATCGACACCACGATGGTGGAGACCCCGGCGGCGGTGCGGACCGGCCGCTGCCGCATCCGGAAGGCGAGTACGTCGGCCATGGTGAAGCGGCCGGAGTTGCGCAGCGGTTCGGCGACCAGCAGCAGGGCGACCAGCCAGGCGACCAGGAAGCCGATCGAGTAGAGGAAGCCGTCGTAACCGGAGAGCGCGATGGCGCCGGCGATGCCGAGGAAGGACGCGGCGGACATGTAGTCGCCGGAGATGGCCAGACCGTTCTGGAAGCCGGTGAAGCCGCGGCCGCCGGCGTAGAAGTCGGCGGCGTCCTTGGTCTGCCGCCCGGCCCAGACGGTGATGCCGAGGGTGGCCAGCACGAAGAACCCGAAGAGGGTCATCGTCAGGCCGCGGTGCTCGGTGGCGGAGCTGGCGAGCAGGGTCATTCGGCGGCCTCCCGGGGGGCGTGGACCACGGCGCCCTGGGCTTCGCGGATCGCGGCGGCGGGCGGGTCGAGCCGCCGGTCCGCGTAGCGCGCGTACCAGGCCGCGATGGCGAAGGTGGTGACGAACTGCAGCAGCCCCAGCACCAGGGCGACGTTGATGTGCCCGACGACCCTGGTGCCCATCAGGCCGGGCGCGTAGCTGGAGAGCAGGATGTAGAGCAGGTACCAGAGGACGAATCCGATGGTGACGGGGAACGCGAAGCTCCGGAACGAGTGCCGCAGGGCACGGAACTCCCTGCTCTCATCGATGAGTTGGACTTCCGTAGGGACAGTGGTGATCGACGGCGATTCCACTCTGACTCCTCACTCCTTCGGCGTGGCGGTCGCACAGGTGGAACGAGCGGACGTGAGCGGAGTCACAGTCCGGCTGCGCGCCGCGCAATGCTAGGAGGGTCGCACCCGCCCCGGAAGGGTTTGACCGTGTTCAGCCGACCATTCACCCCCTCGTGCTGCCCAATTGGCCGAAAACCATCACTTCCGGGCATGCGAAAGGGCGGCACCGGCCTGCGGTGCCGCCCCTGGTGACGCCGGATCAGAAGGCGATCCGCACCTTGAGGGCGGAGCGGTCGTCCATCGCCCGGTAGCCGTCCGGGACGCCGTCCAGGTCCACCGTGCGGTCGAAGACCAGCCCGGGCTCGATGGCGCCGGAGAGAACGTCGGGCAGCAGCTCGGGGATGTAGGCGCGGGCGGGGGCGACACCGCCGTTGAGCGAAACGTTTCGGCCGAACATCTGACCGATGTCCACGCCCGCGCTGCCGCCGTGCGGCACACCGACGTAGCCGACCGCGCCGCCGTCCCGGGCGATCGAGACCGCGGTGCGCATCGACTCCTCGGTGCCGACGGCCTCCAGCACGGCGTGCGCGCCCTGGCCGCCGGTCAGCTCCTTGACCGCCTCGATCCCCGCCTCGCCGCGCTCGGCCACCACATCGGTCGCGCCGAAGCGGCGGGCCAGGTCGGTCCGGGCGGTGTGCCGGCCGAGCGCGATGATCCGGCCCGCACCGAGCCGGCGCGCGGCCAGCACGCCGCACAGGCCCACCGCACCGTCGCCGACCACCGCGGCGGTGGACCCCGGCCGCACCCTGGCCGAGACCGCCGCGTGGTGCCCGGTGGCCATCACGTCGGAGAGGGCGAGCAGGTTGGGCAGCAGCTTCTCGTCCGCCGCCGCCTCCCTGGGCAGCCCCACCAGCGTGCCGTCGGCGTACGGGACGCGCACCGCCTCGCCCTGACCGCCGTCCGAGCCGACCTGGCCCCAGAAGCCGCCGTGCGGACAGGAGGTCTGCAGACCCTCGCGGCAGAACTCGCAGGTGCCGTCCGACCAGACGAACGGGGCCACCACGAGGTCGCCCGGCCTGAAGCCGCGCACCTCGGACCCGGCGTCCTCGACCACGCCGAGGAACTCGTGCCCGATCCGCTGCCCGGCCGTCCGCGCGGCCACACCCCGGTACGCCCACAGGTCGCTGCCGCAGATGCAGGCGTTCACCACCCGAAGGACGACATCGGTGGGCTGCTGGATCACCGGGTCCGGTACGTCCTCGATCCGGATGTCGTTGGGGCCGTGGATCACGGTGGCGCGCATGAGGGTTCGTCCTTCGCAGAGGCCGTCGCCGGGGGTGGCGAACGACCGGGAGATATTCGACCGGATGTACGACGAATACGTCGACCACTCTATTCCGGCCCGTCCGCCACCTCATTTCGACCGGACCCGGCCCGGACGGCGCTTATTCTGTTTGACCATGCATGCGATCCAGCCCGAGACGTACGGCGCGCCGCGGACCGTCCCCGTCCCCGCCCAGCGCTCCGCCGCCCCCACCGAGGGCTTCGCGGTGGTCGACGTCGAGACCACCGGCCTCGGCCGCTCGGACCGTGTCATCTCGGCGGGCGTCTACCAGCTGGACCCCGACGGCGAGGTCACCGACCACTGGTACACCCTGGTCAACCCCGAGCGGGACCCGGGACCGGTCTGGATCCACGGCCTGACCGACGAGCTGCTCGCGGACGCCCCGACCTTCCCGCAGATCGCCGGGGCACTCGCCGAGCGGCTGCGCGGCCGGGTGCTGGTCGCCCACAACGCGCTCTTCGACTGGAACATGATCTCCCGCGAGTTCTCCCGGGCCGGCCTGCACGCCCCGGTGGACCAGCGGCTCTGCACCATGGTCCTCTCCCGCGACCTGCGGCTCCCGCTGCCCAACGGCAAACTGTCCTCGCTCGCCGCCTACTTCGGTGTCCAGCAGCGCCAGGCGCACAACGCCCTGGACGACGCCCGGGTGCTCGCCGAGGCCTTCCGCCCCAGCCTGCACCTGGCCCGCCAGGGGGGCGTCCCGCTGCCGCTGCAGGCCTGCGTGGCCGTCACCGACCTCGGCGAGGACGAGCCCGCGGCGCCCGGCCGCGCCTCCTGGACCGGCTCCTCGTACCGCCAGGCCAGGAAGCGCCCGCCGTGCCCGTACCCCAACCCGGGGCGCTGGGAGGACGGCAAGCCGCTGGTGCAGGGCATGCGGGTGGCGATCACCGGCGACACCGCCACCGACCGCGAGCTGCTGGAGGACCGCGCGGTGGAGGCCGGCCTGCACATCGCCACCTCGGTGAGCCGGCTCACCAGCCTGCTGGTCACCAACGAGCCCGGCAGCTGGAGCGGCAAGGCCCGCAGGGCCCGCGAGGTCGGCACCCCGGTGGTCACCGAGGACGCCTTCCTCCAGTTGCTGCGCGAGGTCGCTCCGCACCCCGGTGCGTGATCGCGCCGTGAGGTGGGCGTACCGTGCCCGTGTGTACCGTTTTCTGCTCTCCCGGCGCTGGCTGATCACCCTGCTGATCGCCCTGCTCCTGATCCCCGCCACGATCAGGCTGGGGTTCTGGCAGCTGCACCGCCACGAGGCGCGGGTGGACCGCAACGAGCTGATCACCCAGGCCCTCACCGACCGGCCGGTCCCGTTCGACACCCTGTCGGCGACGCCCGGTTTCACGGTGCCCAAGGACCTGACGTGGCGCGCGGTGACGGCCACCGGACAGTACGACCCGGCGCACGAGTTCGTGGTCCGCAAGCGGACCGACTCCAGCGGGGACAAGATCGGTTACTTCGTGATCACCCCGCTGGCGCTCGCCGACGGCAAGGGCACCGTCCTGGTCAACCGCGGCTGGGTGCCGTCCGGCGACTCCGCCACCGCCTACCCGCCGGTGCCGGCCGCGCCGGCCGGCGAGGTCGCCCTCACCGGCCGGCTGCGTGCCGACGAGACCGCGGCCGGCAGCGGTATCCGCGACCGGGCCGGCCTGCCCGACCGGCAGTTCAACCTGATCAGCACCGAGCAGCAGGCCAAGGAGACCGGTGCCACCCTCCTCGGCGGTTACCTGGAGCTCACCGACACCGCCCCGGCCCCCGGCGACCAGCCCCAGCTGCTGCCCGAGCCCAACCACTCCGACATCGGCCCGCACATGGCGTACGCGATCCAGTGGTGGCTGTTCACCGCGATGATCCCGGTCGGTCTCTGGGTGATCGTCCGCCGCGAGGCCAGGGATCGCGCCAAGGAGGCCGCCGAGGCCGAGGTGCCGCCGGTGGCCGTACCGGCCTGACCTCCGGCGGCCCCGCCGGAGCCCGCTCAGAGCACGTCGTCCAGCTCCCGCAGCAGCCGGGTCTTGGCCCGGGCACCGACCACGGACTTCACCGGCTGCCCGTCCCGGAACACCATCAGCGTCGGCATCGACAGCACCCCGTACGCCGCCTGCGTCTGCGGATTGCTGTCCACGTCCAGCTGGACCACGGTCATCCGGTGCCCCTCCTCGCGGGCCAGGTCGGCCAGCACCGGCGCCATCATCCGGCACGGCGGGCACCAGTCCGCCGTGAAGTCCACCAGCACCGGCCCCTCGGCCGCCAGCACCTCGGCCGCGAACGTCTCGTCCGTGACCGCCGGCACCCCTGTGATCTGCACCATCGTCTACGTCTCCTTCCAATCGGTCGCCAACTCGCAGAGCGGCGCCTGCCCGGCCCCGGCCGCCAGCTCGTCCCGGGCGAGCTCCGCCCGGGAGAACTGTTCGGCCACCTGCGCACGGACCTCCTGGAGCCGGGCGATGCACTCGTCCAGCTCGGCCAGCTTGCGCCGGTAGACCTCCAGCGAGGCCGGGCAGGAGTCCCCCTCCGGGTGACCGGCCTGCAGGCACTCCACGAACGGCCGGGTCTCCTCCAGCCCGAAGCCGAAGTCCTGGAGGGTGCGGATCTGCCGGAGCAGCCGCAGATCGTCCTCGCCGTAGGCGCGGTAGCCGTTGCCGGCCCGCCGGGCGGGCAACAGCCCGAGCTGCTCGTAGTACCGCAGGGCCCGGGTGGTCGTCCCCGCCCGCCTCGCCAGCTCGCCGATCCGCATGACCGCACCGCTCCTTCCGGCCGCCGTCCGAACGCCGCCGTCCGGACGCCGCCGTGAACGACGGTAGACCTTGACGCCGACGTCAAGGCCAGCCCCCGGGGTCACTCCCCCGGAACCCCGGCCCGGCGGGCCCCTACCCGCCCGCTGCCGCCACCCGGCAGGATGGGGGCATGGATCTTGGACTGAAGGACAGGGTGTACGTGGTCACCGGCGCCACCCGGGGCCTCGGCCTCGCGGCCGCCCGGGAGCTGGCCGCCGACGGTGCCCGGGTGCTGGTCAGCGGCCGGGGCAAGGAGTCGGTGGCGGCGGCAGTCGCCGAACTGGACGCGCTCGGCGGCCGGGGGGCCGCACACGGCCTGGTGGCCGACAACGCCGACCCGGCCACCGCCGCCCGGCTGGTGACGGAGGCCGCCGAGCACTTCGGCCGGCTGGACGGCGTACTGATCAGCGTCGGCGGCCCGCAGGCCGGCCCGGTCTCCACCGCCGCCGAGGAGGCCTGGCGCGACGCCTTCGAGTCGCTCTTCCTCGGCGCCCTGCGGATCGCCCGGGCGGCGGCCGACGCACTCGGCGCGGGCGGTGTGATCGGCTTCGTGCTCTCCAGCTCGGTCCGCCAGCCCATCCCCGGCCTCGGCATCTCCAACGGCCTGCGCCCCGGCCTGGCGATGGCCGCCAAGTCGCTCGCCGACGAGCTGGGGCCGCGCGGCATCCGGGTGGTCGGCCTGCTCCCGGCCCGGATCGACACCGACCGGGTCCGCGAACTCGACGCCCTCGGCGGCGACCCCGAGGCCGCCCGCACTCACCACAGCGCCGCCATCCCGCTCGGCCGGTACGGCACCCCGGAGGAGTTCGGCAAGGTCGCCGCCTTCCTGCTCTCCCCCGCCGCGTCCTACCTGACCGGCGTCATGGTCCCGGTCGACGGCGGCGCCCTGCGCGGCCTCTGACGTGACCGGAGGGGGCGGCCCACGCCACCCCCTCCGGTCACCGGACCCGCGGCTGTCTGCGCCGGCCTCGGCGGCGCGGCTCGGTGTGCTTCGCCCGCAGCACCCGGACGCGGAGGTCGGCCCGCAGCGCGGTCAGCCCGAGGCTGGCCGCGGCGTCGGCGCGCGGACCGGTGTCGAAGTGCTCGACCAGCGCCGCCGGGTCCCCGCCCGGGGTCAGCCGGACGGCGCCGCGCAGCCGCGGCCCACCCGGCGCACGCACCAGCCGGACGCCTGCCCGCTCGACCTCGGGGAGCACCACCGTGCCCGTCTCCAGCGCGTCCTCCAGCGCGTGGGTCCGCAGCCGCAGCCGCAGCCCGGGCGCGCCGGGCGTGGGGACGTCGATGCTCGCCGGGCCGCTGCGCCGCAGCTGGGCGAAGAGCCACCAGATCATGCCGGCCACCAGGACGGTCAGTCCGCCGATCACGGCGGGCCACCACCAGGAGGCGTCCACCCAGCGGGTCCGGGTGCGGACGCTGACCACCGGCTGGTCCGGCGAGGTGAGCGGCCACCACGACGGCGGATCCACCCCGAGCCGCCCGTACAGGTCGAGCCCGCCGGCCAGCACCAGCACCCCGACCGCCAGCAGCACCACCCCGGCCACTCCCAGCAGCACCCGGTTCACGGTGGACCGGCTCATCCGTCGGCTCCTCTCTCCGCCCGTACGCCGCTCATCCGCCCGCTCCGCGCGTTCCGGACCCCGGACGGTCCGCCCGGACGTCGAGCCGCAGCGGCCGGGCCAGGGTCACCCGCGCCAGCTCCTCCCGCAGCCGGGCCTGGACGAAGGCCGGATCGGCGGGACCCACCAGGGTGACCCGGACCCGGCGGCGGTTGATCCGGATCACGATGTGCTCGACACCCGGCAGCCCGGCGGCGCGGTCGGCCAGCAGATGGCCCACCCCGGCGCGGTCGATGGCGGCGGCGGTCTCACCGTGCGGCCGCAGCGCGAGCCAGCGGCGCAGGCCGGGCGCGAAGGCGAGCCAGAGCAGCCGACCGCCGAGCAGGGCGGCGGCTCCGGCACCGATCAGCACCCAGAGGTCGTCCAGGTGCCGGGTGGCCAGCTCGTCGGCGGTCTCGGCGCGCCACCGGAGGGCGGGGTGCCCGGTGCGGACGGCGACCACGTCGTAGAGCAGCGCCCCGGCGATCACCAGGACACCGGTGGCGACCAGCGCGGCGGCGGCCGTCCGCGCGGACCGCGGCCGGGGCACCCGGGCCGCGACGGTCCGTGGCTCGCTCGGCGCCCCGGTGGACGGCTCGGTGGGCGGCTCGGTGGGCGGCTCGGTGGGCGGGCCCGGCTCGGCCGCCCCCTCCGACGGTGTCCCGGGCGTCTGCTCGGTCATGCGCGGCCCCCGGTCACCAGCCGCTCGACGACCACCACCACCCCGGCCACCCTGGTCCCGGTCAGCCCGCCGACCTGCGCGGCGATCCGCTCGCGCACGGCCCGGGCGAGCGCCGCCAGGTCGGCGGGGAAGGGCAGTTCGACGGCGACCCGGACGGTGACGGTGCTGCCCGGCGTGGAGACGGACACCCTGGGCGGCCTGCCCCGCTCCGCCCGGCCGTGCCACGCCTCGGTGAGCGCCTCGCGAGCGGCCCGGGCGGCGATCCGGGCGTAGACGCGGTCGGCGACCCGCAGCCGGCCCCGGGCGCCGGGGTCACGGGGGGAGGTGGTCGCGAGGGCCGCCATCAGCGGCGCCGGTCGCGGCCGCGCAGCAGGTCGCCCAGGTCACCGAGCTCTATGTCGCCCTCCAGCAGTCGCCCGACCACGAAGCCGACCAGCCCGAGCGCGGCCACCAGCAGGAAGGCCGCGAACCCGCCGAAATATCCGGCGAAGCCCAGGGCCATACCCACCACCAGGCCGACGATGGCCAGGTTCATCCGCTCCTCCTCGTCCTCCGCCGCCGGCCGGGTCCGGCCGGTCGGGCTACTTCAGCTTGGGCCGCTGGCCGGAGGAGAGGGTCTCCTCTTCCTCCTCCTCGACGTCCGGTTCGTCGGGGAGATGGACGTCGTTGACGGCGATGTTGACCTCGACGACTTCGAGGCCGGTCATCCGCTCGACCGAGTCGATGATGTTCTCCCGTACCTGGCGGGCCAGTTCGGGGATGACCACGCCGTACTCGACGACCAGGGCGATGTCGATGGCGGTCTGCTTCTCGCCGACCTCGGCCTTGATGCCGCGTCCGATGCTGGACTTGCCGCCCGGCACCCGGTCGCGCATCGCGCCGAAGGTGCGGGAGAGACCCGAGCCGAGGGCGTGGATGCCGGAGACCTCGCGGGCGGCCATACCGGCGATCTTCTCCACCACGCCGACGGCCAGCGCGGTGCGTCCGCGCTCGCTCGCCGACCTCTTCCCCTCGGCGAGCGAGGAGGACGAGGAGGACGAGGCCGAGGAGGCGGCGGCGGAGGGGTTCTTGTGCAGCGTGGCGGGCGTCGGAGTGTCAGGCATGAGCGCTTCTCCCGTCGTACGGCCATAGCTATATCCCGAATCACTCCAACTCTGGCATTTCGCCACGATTCCCGCCCCCGGAACGGCGGCCGGCCGGCCCGGGGAACGCCGAGGGCCCGGCTCCCCGGGATCGCCCCCGGAGCCGGGCCCTGCCCGCGCGGTGGGCGTCAGTCGCCGAGGCCGGCCAGATCGCGCAGGCGACGGGCCTGCGCCACCCGTTCGGCCGAGCGCTGCTCGTCGTACGAGCGCCCGCCCGCGCCCTGGAGCAGGGCCTTGGTCTCGATGACGGCGTCCCGCGGCGCGGCCAGCAGCGCGGCGGCGAGATCACGGGCGGTGGCGTCCAGCTCGGCGGCGGGGACGGCCAGGTTGGCCAGCCCGGTGGCGGTCGCCTCCTCGGCGCCGACCCAGCGCCCGGTGGCGCAGATCTCCAGCGCCCTGGCGTAGCCGACCAGTTCGGTGAGCGGCTTGGTGCCGGCCAGGTCGGGGACGAGGCCGAGCGAGGTCTCCTTCATGGCGAACTGGACGTCGTCGGCGACCACTCGCAGGTCGCAGCCGAGGGCGAGCTGGAAGCCGGCGCCGACGGCGTGGCCCTGGACGGCAGCGATCGAGACCAGGTCGGGGCGGCGCCACCAGGTGAAGGCCTCCTGGTAGGAGGCGATGGTGTCGTCGAGGTCGCGGTCCGCGGCGGCGGCCAGCTGGAGGAAGGTGCGCTCGCCGGGGATGCCCTCGGGGGTGAACATCGCGCGGTCCAGGCCGGCGGAGAAGGAGACGCCCTCGGCGCGCAGCAGCACCACCCGGACCTGGCCGGGCAGCTGCCGGCCCACGGACGCCAGGGCGCGCCACATCGCGGGCGACTGGGCGTTACGCCGTTTGGGCTGACAGAGGGTGACGGTGGCGAGCGCGCCGTCGATCTCCAGACGGACGCCGTCCTGCTCCCAGCTCGGGGCCTGCGGGTCGGTGGCGGGGGCGGTCATGCGGGGACCTCCGGTGGCGAGGGACGTGGCTACCGGAGAGTAACAAAACTGGCGGCGCAGCGGCAGACGCCGGCGCGGAAAGATCGGGGCGCCGGGACGGACGCCACCGCGGACATGACGATCGGCGGCCGGTTCGCTGTGGCCGGGGGCGGGCGATCGATGCCGCCTCCCCGGTCGGCGCCCTGCCGCCGAGTCATCCGCTCATAGAATTGACGGACCGTCAGGAACCAGCCCCGGCAGTAGCTTTGTTCTTGCCACGCGTGGCACCACCGCGGCCCCGGAGGATCACTCCGGACTCGCTCAGCATCCGGTGCACGAAGCCGTACGAACGACCGGTCTCCTCCGCGAGAGCACGAATGCTCGCCCCGGAGTCGTACTTCTTCTTGAGATCGGCCGCGAGCTTCTCACGCGCGGCACCGGTCACCCGGCTGCCCTTTTTCAGAGTCTCGGCCACCCGTGCCTCCTCGTAGCGTTGCTCGGTCAGATTCCCATGATCACCCATCCACAGCGTCCTGGCCACCCATTCGACAAGGTCGATGTCGGGAATGCGCGGTCCGTCGGTGGTGATCCGAGCGCACAAGGGCGCTCACGCAGAGTGCACGCCCCCGGGGCGATACCGCCGTCCGGAGCGAAACGGCTGATCAGCAGCGTCGGCCCGACCACGATCGAGTGGCGGGCCGACAGGAGCTACTCAAACGGAATGCCGGACCTCTTCATTCCCGGACACGCCGTAAGGACTAGTTTTTCTGGTCCAAAAAGCGGAGGAGGTGTCTACCGCCGGTCAGGCGAGCGAGACCAGATCGGCGTACGCCGGGCTCCACAGGTCCTCCACACCGTCCGGCAGCAGGATGATCCGCTCCGGCTGGAGCGCGTCGACCGCGCCCTCGTCGTGGGTGACCAGCACGACCGCGCCGCTGAACTCGCGCAGCGCGCCGAGGATCTCCTCGCGGCTGGCCGGGTCGAGGTTGTTGGTGGGCTCGTCGAGCAGCAGCACATTGGCACTGGAGACCACCAGCGCGGCCAGCGCGAGCCGGGTCTTCTCACCGCCGGAGAGCACCCCGGCGGGCTTGTCGACGTCGTCGCCGGAGAACAGGAACGAACCGAGGATCTTGCGGATCTGCACCAGGTCCGTGTCCGGCGCCGAGGAGCGCATGTTCTCCAGCACCGTGCGGTCCGGGTCCAGGGTCTCGTGCTCCTGGGCGTAGTAGCCGATCTTCAGGCCGTGGCCCGGGACGACCTCGCCGGTGTCCGGCTTCTCCACCCCGGCCAGCATCCGCAGCAGGGTGGTCTTGCCGGCGCCGTTGAAGCCCAGCACGACGACCCGCGAACCGCGGTCGATCGCCAGGTCGACATCGGTGAAGATCTCCAGCGAGCCGTACGACTTGGACAGGCCGCTGGCGGTCAGCGGGGTCTTGCCGCAGGGCGCCGGGTCCGGGAAGCGCAGCTTGGCGACCTTGTCGTTCATCCGGACCTGCTCCAGCCCGGAGAGCAGCTTGTCCGCGCGGCGGGCCATGTTCTGCGCGGCCACCGTCTTGGTCGCCTTGGCGCGCATCTTGTCCGCCTGCGCGTTGAGGGTGGCGGCCTTCTTCTCGGCGTTGGCCCGCTCGCGCTTGCGGCGCTTCTCGTCGTCCTCGCGCTGCTGCTGGTACTGCTTCCAGCCCATGTTGTAGACGTCGATCGCGGAGCGGTTGGCGTCCAGGTAGAACACCTTGTTGACGACCGTCTCGACCAGGTCGACATCGTGCGAGATCACGATGAAGCCGCCCTTGTAGGTCTTCAGGAAGTCCCGCAGCCAGACGATCGAGTCGGCGTCGAGGTGGTTGGTGGGCTCGTCGAGCAGCAGCACGTCGGAGTCCGAGAAGAGGATCCGGGCCAGCTCGACGCGGCGGCGCTGGCCACCGGAGAGGGTGTGCAGCTGCTGGCCGAGGATGCGGTCCGGCAGGCCCAGGGCGGCGGCGATGGTCGCGGCCTCGGCCTCGGCGGCGTACCCGCCCTTGGTGAGGAACTCCGTCTCCAGGCGCGCGTACTTCTTCATCGCGTTCTCCTGGGTGGCGCCCTTGCCGTTCGCCATCCGGTCCTCGTTCTCGCGCATCTTCCGCAGCACGGTGTCCAGACCGCGCGCGGAGAGGATGCGGTCCTTGGCGAGGACGTCGAGGTCGCCGGTACGGGGATCCTGCGGGAGGTAGCCGACCTCGCCGGAGCGGGTGACCGCACCCGCGGCCGGCATGCCCTCGCCGGCCAGCACCTTGGTGAGGGTGGTCTTGCCGGCGCCGTTGCGCCCGACCAGACCGATCCGGTCGCCCGGGGCGACCTTGAAACTGGCGGACTCGATCAGGATCCGGGCACCGGCGCGCAGCTCAAGGGCGTTGACGGAAATCATGGCTGGGGACTACTCCTGGGACGTGGGCGGGCGCCTGGGCATGGCCCGGGGCCGGGCAGCGGGAAGGGGCTTCGTCGGTGATCGGCGGACCGCACGGGGGCGGCGCCGCTCGCCCGCTAGTGCCCGGAGAGAACAGCCATGACGGCAAGTCTACCGGGCCGCGCGAGACGGCCTCCGGGAATTACCGTGGCGGGGTACCGGGACCGGGGCCGGGCCCGGGTCTCCGGACGCGCCCTACGGCTGCGGATCACCCGCCGGGGCCGCGCAGGAACCCTCCGGGCGGACGGCGGCGAACGGCTCGGCCGGGCTGCCGCAGGCCGCCTCGGGGGCCGCCGCCTTGGTGTCGAACACCTTGGGGCCGACGATCGGGCCGTCCGAGATCAGCACCCGGCGGCCGTCCAGCGCCTTCAGCGACACCCCCGGGCCGGCGCTGAGCTGCCAGCCGGTGCTGTCCAGCCGGTAGCCGCTGACGCCGCCGGAGACCGGCTGACCGCCGCCGCCGCTGGTGCAGCTGCGCGGGACCAGCACCGCGTAGTCCGTCCCCACCGTGCGCGTCGGGTCGTAGACGCAGTTGCCGGGCGGCTTGGAGTTGTAGCGCAGGTCACCGTCGGCGTCGCGGAGGCCCATGGTCAGGTTGGGGGTGACCACGGCCACCCACGGCGAGGTCTCCTGGACGGTGTACAGCGCGGTGGCGGCCCGCTCCGCCGCGAGCTGCTTGCGCTGCTCGTCGGTGCGCTTGTCGGCGCCCGGCTCGCCCTCGCCGCGCAGCCAGTCCGCCAGCCCGGGCACGGCCCGGTGCCAGCGCACCTCGTGGTCACCGGGCCGGACCGAGGTGATCAGGCCGTCGTCCCAGAGCACCACGGCGTTCTCCCCCGCCATCGCCTGGTACAGCGCGGTGGCGCCCTCCCGGCGGTAGGACCAGGCGTGCTCCCCGGTGGCGCGGTTGTACGCCTCCAGGCCCGGGCCCACCCGCAGCTCCAGGTCGGCCGCGCCCGGCGACTGCGCGTTGACCGTGCTGGCGCTCGCGCCACCGGGCTCGGCCACCCGGTCCCCGAACGGCACCGGCTTGTTGGCATGCGCGGCAGCGCCCGCCACAAGGACCAGCAGCACCGCCAGGGCAGGGAGGATCGATCGGGGGGTGAGTACACGCAGCGGCTTCCAGGACACGGGCGGAGCGTACCTTTCTCCCCCCGCGCGAGTCAGCCGGGCATGGCCGTGCGCCCGTTCCGCGGACCGCTCGATGGCCGGATCGCACCCCTCGCCCGGTCCCACCCCCGACCTGCGCCGTCGGGCCCCGTCCGGTCGGGGCGCCAGCTCCGCGGGGCGCCCCGGTAGGGCCCCCAGGGCCGCCCGGACTGTTACAGAGGTGATACACGGCCCGCTGCGGCAGACGGCGTTCGAATATCGCCCACTTTAGGGTGACATTCGGCTTTTCCGACGCCCGTTGGGCCTACTGTCTGCGAGCGGGGGACCACGGTCCGTCCATCCCGCACCGCTCCGCGACGCCCGGAGGAAGACCCATGCGATTCGGCCGCCTGGCGCTGGCCGCCGCCTCCCTGCTGCTGCTGACCACGGCCAGTGTCCCGGCCGGGACCCCGCTCAGCCAGACCGAACGGCACACCCTCTCCTCGGACGCCATCCAGCCCCGCGGCGCCGCCACCCGCCCGGCCGTCCAGCGGGCCGGGCACGAGCCGCCGTTCGGGGCCTTCGTCGGTTCCTGGGACACCTACATCCCGCAGATCGACCACTTCGCGAAGTGGCTGAATGACGCCAATCTGCAGGTCGGCCACACCTATCTGGCCGGAAACAGCTGGGCGGACGTCGAGGGCGAGGCCATGGTCCTCGGCATGTGGTCGCAGTGGCGGCTGGCGGACCCGGCCCGGATACTCGTGCTCGGCGTGCCGATGCTGGTGCCCAGCGAGGCGAACGTGCCGGACGGCGAGGTGGCCAGGCTGCTCGGCCAGGGCGTGCAGGGTGACTTCGACGGCCACTTCCTCAAGCTCGCCCGCCGTCTGGTCGCGCTGGGCGGCGCCGACGCCGTGCTCACCCTCGGCTGGGAGATGAACGGCGTCACCTACACCCACCGCTGCAAGCCCGACCCGACCGCCTGGAAGGCGTACTGGCGGCGGATCGTCGGGGTGATGCGCTCGGTGCCCGGGCAGCGGTTCCGCTTCGACTTCACGCCCAACCGGGGGCTGGACGCCATCCCGTGGACCAGGTGCTACCCGGGCGACGACGTCGTGGACATCATCGGCATGGACAGCTACGACCAGCCGGCCGGCGCCACCTTCGACGACTACGTCCGCGAGCCGTACGGGCTGCAGGACCAGGTGGAGTTCGCCGCCAAGCGCGGCAAGCCCGTCTCGTACCCGGAGTGGGGGCTGTTCCGCAACGGGGACAACCCGGAGTTCGTGCAGCGGATGGTGGAGTGGATGCGCACCCATGACACCAGCTACCAGACGGTCACCGACTACTGTCCGCACGGGTTCTGGCAGTGCGACCGGAACCCGCGGTCCACCGCCCGGTTCCGGCAGCTGATGTCGGGCTCCGTGGGGGCGCCCGCCACGGCGCCCCCGAGCACCACCCCGGTGCCGGGCCCGCGCTGAGCGGGGCCCGGCACCGGGGGCGGCCCGGGCCGGCGGCCGGTTCAGCTCCGGCGATGCGCCACCAGCGCCTCCTTGAACCTCGGCAGGCGGGTGGTCAGCACCCGCACCACCGCCTGCCGGGCCCGGACCGAACCGGCCCTGACGGCGGCCGCCGGGGCCGGACCGCGCGGGCCGAACAGCAGCCGCTGGTTGGCCAGCTGGTCCGGCCGCCAGCGCTGCTTGTACGGCTCCTGGCCGCGCAGCAGGCTGAGCACCGGAACGCCCGCACCGACCGTCTCCTCCAGCGCCGCGCCGAACAGCAGCCCGGCGATGTCCAGCCGCTCGCGCAGCCGCGGGTGCGCGCCGTACAGGTAGAGGCCGCCGAAGGACGGGCAGAGCAGCAGCAGGTTCACCGCGACCAGCTCGTCGTCCAGCCAGTACTGGTGGACGGCGGCGCGGCCGGTGGCGACCAGGCCGGTGGTGGACTCGGTGAGGTGGCGGGCGAACCGCTCGGTCCGGTGCTCCGGGGTGACGCCGCGCTGCTGCCACTGCAGGAAGTGCAGCCGCAGCAGGGCGTCCAGCGCGTCGGGCACGTCCTCGGGCGGCGTCGGGCGGACCTCGACCCCGGCCTCGGCGATCTTGCGCAGCTTCACCCGGGTGCGCTGGGCGGTCTTGCCGGGCACCCGCTTGAGCAGCTGGTCCATCGGGACGGCCGGCAGGTACTGGCAGAGCGAGTCGGCGAACCGGCGCCGGCTGCCCCGCCACTGCTCGAACACCCGCTGCACCGCCGCCTCCGGGTGCACCTCGCGCAGCTCCAGGCTGTGCCAGGGGCGGGTGAGCGGCAGGGCCTCGGCGAACGCGGCGGCGGCGCGGTCGGCGCAGGCGTCGTCGAGCAGGATGTCGGTGAAGTCGATCAGGCCGTCGCCGAGCCCGGTCAGCCCGCCGAGCGGGCCGCCGCGCCGCCGGAAGGCGCCCGCGCCGACCAGCCGGCCGTCCTCGCGGACCAGGACGACCAGCAGCTCGCCGGGGCGGCCGTACTGGCGCCACCAGGAGCACTGCCAGGCGGCGGCCTGGAAGAAGGTGGCCGTCCGGCAGCGGCCGGCCAGGTCGTCCCACTCCTCGGCGAGGGTCTCCAGGGCGTCGTCCTCGCGGCGCAGCTCGCTGGTCCAGCGCGGGGTGCCGGTCTGGGCGGGCAGGCCGGTGGCGGCCACCGCCTCGGTGCTCATCGGGGGCTCCCGGCGGCGGTCTTCGGCTCGGCGGGGGCCTGGAGCGCGTAGACCCCGGGCTCGCCGGGTCCGTCCGGGTACGCCTGCGGTGCGGTCTGCGCGGCGCCGGTCCGGGGGCGCGGGGTGGTAACGGACCCGGGCACCGGCGGGGCGGCCGGCACCGGCTCGGCGGGCCGGGGACCGGGCTCGGCCCCGGGGCTGCGGCGGCGGGTCGCCAGCACCAGTGCGCCGATCAGCAGGCCGGCCGCGCCGCCGACCGCGACGTCCAGCCGGGCCGAGGGTGTGGTCGGCTTGCCCGGCTCGGCGGCCGGGGCCAGCGGGACCAGCCGGACGCCGGTCTCCTTGCTGTTGGCGTTGGCGAGGGCGACCAGGGAGCGGGCCACCGCGTCGGCGGTCTCGACGGCCTCCCGCGGCCTGGCCCCCGTCCCGGTGATCTCGATCACCGGGGCGTCCGGGGAGGTGGTCCCGTGCACCAGGGTCTCCAGCTCGGAGAGCCGGTGGCCGGTCTCGGCGGCGGCCGTGCCGAGCACCTGCGGCTGGCCGGCCAGCCGGCCGTACGCCTGGGCGAAGTTGACCGCGACGGCGTTCTCCCCGGGGTTCTGCGGCACCACGACCACATAGGAGTTGGCGGCGTACGACGGGTGCGCGACGGCGGCGTACCCGGCGCCGGCGGCGGCGCCCAGCGGCACCGCCAGGGCCACCGGCCACCAGCGAAGGGCCAGGGTGCGGACGCTTCGGCGCGATTCGGACATGGGGTGCTCCGTAGGGTGTGGGGCGGTCCGGGGTTGCACGGGCCGCCGGCCGGTCAGGCGGGTGCCAGGCGGTCGTAGAGGGCGCCCAGGTCGGCGGCCACCCGGACGATGTCGTAGTGGCCGACCGCCGGGGGGTGGGGCAGCGGGGCGGTGCTGTGGATGTTGAGGTGGCGCAGGTCGCGCAGCGCGGCGGTGTACGCGGCGGCCTCGGAGGGGATCCGGCGGGCCTGCGGGGCGGCGGCGGGCGGCAGTTCGTCCAGGGCCGGGCAGGCGCTGTGGCGGACCGGGAGACCGGCCGCGAGGCCCTCCAGGACGCCGAGGCCGAAGGTCTCCTCGGTCGAGGGCGCGGCCAGCACGTCCAGGGCGGTGAGGAGTTCGGGCACGTCGTCGCGTTCGCCGGTGAGCACCAGCCGGTCCCGGACGCCGAGCCGGGCGGCCCGGCGCTCCAGGGCGGCGCGCTCCGGGCCCTCGCCGATCAGCACCAGCCGGGTGCCGGAGTCCACCGCGGCCAGGGCCTCCAGCAGGACGTCGAAGCGTTTGCCGGGCACCAGCCGGCCGACCCCGCCGACCACCCAGCTCCCCTGCGGCAGGCCGAGTTCGGCCCGTACCCGGCGGCGCACTGCGGCCCGTTCGGCGTCCGGCCTGCGGTAGCGGGCGGCGTCGATGCCGTTCGGGATCAGCTCGACCCGGGCCGGCGGCACCCCCCACGCGTACAGGGTCTGGGCGACCTGCCGGGAGACCGCGACGGTGGTGGTGCCGAGCCGCTCGGCGGCCAGGTAGAGGCCCTTGACGCCACGGGTGACCGGACGGCCCTCGATCGCCCCGGCGTGCAGCGAGTGCTCGGTGGCCACCACCGCCCGGACCCCGGCGAGCCGGGCCGCCGGCCGTCCGTAGAGCCCGGCCCGGTAGAGGTGGGTGTGGACCAGGTCGTAGCCGCCGGCGCGGATCAGCCGGACCAGCCGGGGCAGCGCGCCGACGTCCCGGTTGCCGCGCATCGCCAGGTGGTGGACGGTCACCCCGTCGGCGCGCAGCGCGTCGGCGACCGTGCCGGGGTTGGTCAGCGCGGCCACCTCGCAGTGCTGGTGCGCGGGCAGATGCCGCAGCAGCAGCTGGAGTTGGCGTTCGGCGCCGCCGGAGGCGAGGCCGGTGACGATGTGCAGCACCCTCACCGGCCGGCCTCCCGGCGGGTGGCGACGCGGCTGCGGCGCAGTTCGGTGACGGTGTCGCGCAGCCGGTGCCGGCCGCGTTTGGCGCGCAGCCGCCAGGCGCCGTCGCGGTCGCCGACGTAGCAGCGGGGCAGGGCGTAGCGGCCGGTCAGCGGGGAGTGGGCGATGGCGCAGGCGTGGTCGTAGCCGGCGTCGCGGACGGCGAGGGTGGCGGGCAGGTCGACGGCGCCGTACGGGTAGCAGAAGCCGGTGACGGGACCGCCGACGACCTCTTCCAGGGCCCGGCGGCTCTCCCTGGTCTGGGCGGCGAGCACCTCGGCGGGCAGGCCGGGCAGGGCCTGGTGGCCGAGACCGTGCGAGCCGATCTCCCAGCCGGTGGCGGCGAGTTCGGCGACCTGCCGGCCGGTGAGCAGCTTCTTGCGCGGGCCCTCGGTGTCCCAGTCGTTGTCCCGGCCGAGCAGGTCGGCGACCACGTACGCGGTGGCGGTGAAGCCGTACGCCTGGAGGATCGGCACGGCGTGCCGGGCGAAGTCGGCGTAGCCGTCGTCGAAGGTGAGGCCGACCAGCCGGTCGCCCCGGCCGGCCGCCCGGGCCCGCAGGAGTTCACGGACCGAGACGCCGCGCCGGCCGCGCCGGTGCAGCCAGTCCATCTGGTCGGCGAACCGCTCGGGGCTGACGGTGAGCCGGTACGGGTCCTCCTGCTCGACGGCCACCGAGTGGTACATCAGGATCCACGGGTGGGGGGCGCCCGGGCCGGGCGGTCCGGCGGCGGGGCGGCGGCTTCTCGGCAGCCTCGCCGAGGGGCGGAGGACGTCGGTGCGCGGCGGGTCGGTGCGCGGGCCCGCCGACGCCGGCAGGACGGAACCGCGTACGCCCGGCCGGGCCGGACGGGCGGAACCCCGTTCAACGTCCATGGGAGGGCTTCCCTTCGTCGACGACAGGTGACGGGTTCAGGGCCCGCACGGCGGCGAGGACCGGGCCGCGCACCTCGCGGGCACCGAGGCCGGTGCCGAGGGCGGCGAAGGCCAGCGCCACGGTGAGGCCCCCGAGCAGGGTCGAGAGCAGCGGGTCGGCGGGGAGCCCGGCGACGGCCGCGCCGGCCGCGGCGGCGCCACCGGCGGCGGCCAGCAGCAGGGCGTGGCCGCCGAGCACCCGCCGCAGCCGCAGCGCGATGCCCCGCAGGACGAGGCCGCGCAGCAGCAGCACGGCGGTGGTGGTGATGCCGGCGGCGTTCCCGGCGGCGAGTCCGAGGGCGCCGAACCGGGGGGTGGTGAGCAGGCCGACCACGGCGGTGACGGCCAGGCCGAGCACCATGGCGGCGGCCGGGAGCCAGTCGAGCAGCCGGCGTCCGCCGTCCTCGGCGCCCGGCTCGCCGGCCCGGCGGACCACCGGACGCAGCGAGAAGTACGGGCGGATCATCACACCGATCAGTGCCTGGGCGGGCAGGCCGAAGCTGTAGACCCGGATCACGGCGGCGGTGGCGGCGGTGTCCCGTGGGCCGAAGGCGCCGCGTTCGAAGAGCAGGGCGACCGTCGAGGGCGCGCAGGCGAGCAGGAAGGCGGTGCCGAGCAGCACGACCGCGGCGGCCTGGCCGAGGTCCTTCTCGACCCGGTCGCGGGCGGCGGCGAGGTCACCGGCCGCGAGCGCGCGGGCGACCAGCGGGAAGGTGACGGTGCAGATCAGGAGGGCGGCCGTCATGGCGAGCTGGGAGACCTTGGCCGCGTAGTTGAGATGCGAGATGGTGCCGGGCGGCAGGGCCGAGCCGAGGAAGCGCTCGATGAAGACCTGGGCCTGGCGGGTCAGGGTGAAGGCGGCCACCGGGAGCAGGGCGAGCGGGATCAGCACCAGCGAGTCGGCGGGGCGCCGGCCGCGGACGGGGCGGCCGGCGCGCAGCCGGCGCAGGAACGGGCCGACCAGCAGCCCGGCCATCAGCAGACTGCCGGCGGCGACGCCGATCGCGGCGGAGCGCACCCCCCAGAACGCCTGACAGCTCAGCAGGACGCCGAGGATGCCGACGTTGTAGGCGACGTAGATCCCGGCGGGGGCGGTGAAACGGTGGTGGGCGCGGAGCGCGGCGGCGAGGTAGCCGGCCACGCCGAACGGCAGCACGGTGAGCGCGGTGATCCGGGTGCAGCTGACGGCCAGCCCGGGGTCGGCCAGGCCGGGGGCGAGGAACTCGACCAGCCGGGGGGCGCCGAGGGCGGTGCCGAGCGAGAGAGTGCTGAGCGCGAGCAGCAGCCAGGGCAGCGTGGAGCGGACCAACTGCCGTACCGGGTCGGGACCTTCGGGGTGCTCCTCGCGCAGCACCAGGGCCAGGGCGAAGGCGGGCACCATGAGGAAGGACATGGCGTCCTCGATCAGCAGCGGCGCGGCGGTCTCCGGGACGGTCCAGGCGACCAGGAAGGCGTCGGTGCCCTGGTTGGCGCCGAAGTAGCGGGCCAGCAGCAGGTCGCGGAGGAGTCCGAGGGCGGAGCCGGCGGCACTGAGCACGGCCGTGACGCCGAAGGCCTTGGCGAGGAAGCCGCGCCGGGGGGCGGTCGCGGCGCCGCCGGGCCGGGCGGGCCCGGCCGGGGCGGCGGGCCCGCCGGCCGGGGCGGTGCGGGGGGCGGGCAGCGCCGGTGTCAGCGCGGGGCGGTCGGTGGTCACCGGGCGACCGCCCCGGGGGTGCCGGCACGGGCGGTGCGGGCGGCGAGGCCGAGGACGACGGAGGTCAGCACGGTGGTGGTGCCGCCGATGTCGGAGTAGAGGTAGTCGACCAGCACCCAGACCAGCAGGGCGAGGGCGCCCAGCCCGGGCCCGCCGCCCGGCCCTCCCGGGTGGCGCAGGCAGCCGATGAGGAGGCCGAGGAAGAGCGCGGTGTAGGCGACGATGCCGATCAGGCCCTGCTCGCTGAGGACCAGGAAGTACATGTTGTGCGGGGAGAGCAGCGGTTCGCGCTGGAAGCCGATGGTGGCGTCGGCGGCGTCGCTGCCGGAGGAGAGCCGCAGCGGGGCGTGGCTGTCGCGCAGCTGCTGGAAGGCCTTGGGCCCGGCGCCGCCGACCGGGTGGTCCTGCCAGATCCGGGTGGCGGTGGTCCACAGGTCGTAGCGGTCGGAGACCGACTGGTCGGGGGCGGCCGAGACGGAGCCGATGCTGCTGAGCCGGTCGGTGACGCCGGAGGCGCCGAGACCGAGGCCGCCGACCAGGACCACGACGGCGGCGAGGCCGAGTACGGCGCTGCGGACGGCGAGCCGGGCATCGGCACGCAGCAGCAGGACGACGGCGGCGGCGCCGGTGGCGATCCAGCTGCCCCGGCTGAACGAGACGGCGAGCGGGAAGACGAGGAAGGCGGCGGCCGCGTACATCGCCCGGCGCAGTCGGCGGTCGCCGCCGGGGCCGCGTTCGCCGAGAGCCAGGGCGAGGGCCGCGAGCAGGCCGAAACCGACCACGGTGGACATCGCCATGATGTCGAGCGCGCCGAAGGTGCCGACGGCCCGGATCGGCCGGCCGGTGTAGGAGGCGCCGGTGCCGGTGAGGTACTGGTGGGCGCCGACGGCGCCCTGGATCAGCGCGGCGGCGACGAAGGAGCCGAGGACCAGCCGCTGGTCGGTGCGGTCGCGCAGGGCGCACAGCACGCCGACGGGCACCAGGACGAACACCTGGGTGAGCCGGACGAAGCCGGTGAGGCTGGTGGCCGGGTCGATCGAGCCGACGGTGGCGACGGCGGCGGCGAACACGATCCCGCCGAACAGCGCGCAGGCGGCCGGGCCGAGCACGGGCGCCCGGCCGCGCAGCAGGTGGACGGCGGTGACCGCGACCAGGGCCAGCGAGGCGAGGTCGGCCGCGGTGATGTGGACGGCGGCGGTGACGTCCTTCTCCCCGGTGGGGACGCAGACCAGCAGCACGGTGGCGGCGGCGAGCAGGCTGGGCCGGGCCGCGAGCACCGCGCCCGCCCGGCGTAAGAGCCGGGCGGGCCCGGGGGCGGCGGAGAGGGTGAGGGCCACGGTGGTCAGCTCCCGTCCGGGTGGAGCATGAGGGCGGCCGTGCGGCAGAGGATCTTGACGTCCTGCCAGAGGCTCCAGCTCTCGATGTAGCGGTTGTCGAAGCGGACCCGGTCCTCGATGGAGGTGTCCCCGCGCAGACCGTTGACCTGGGCGAGGCCGGTCAGGCCGACCGGGACGCGGTGGCGGTCCGCGTACTCGGGGTGGACCTGGCCGAACCGCATGACGAAGTAGGGGCGTTCGGGGCGCGGGCCGACCAGGCTCATGTCGCCGCGCAGGACGTTCCACAGCTGCGGCAGCTCGTCCAGGGAGCTGCGCCGCATCACCTTGCCGACGGCGCCCATCCGGTGGTCCTGGGAGATGTTCCAGCGGGTGGCCGACTCGTGTTCGTTGCTGGGGCGCAGGGTGCGGAACTTGAGGACGGTGAAGACCCGGCCGTCGAGCCCGGTGCGCTGCTGGCGGAAGAGCACGCCGGAGCCGGTGTCGAAGCGGACCGCGAGCGCGCACAGGGTGAGGACGGGGGCGAGGAGGAGCAGGCCGAGGGCGGCGGCGACGACGTCCAGGGCGCGCTTGGCGGCCCAGCCGGGGCGGCGCATCGCCGGGCGGCCGACCCGCAGGCAGGGGAAGCCCCAGAGGTGGTCGCCGCCGGCCGGCCGGCCGGTCTCCAGCGCGCCGTACTCGCGCAGCGCGGGCACCAGCCAGACCTGGCAGCCGAGCCGGGCGGCGTCGCGCAGGGCGGCGGCGGTCTCGGCCTCGTCGGCGGCGCCGGCGGTGGCGACCACGTGGTGCACGCGGTGGCGGCGGACCTCGCGCTCCAGCACCTCGCGGCCGCCGAGCACGGGCAGGTCGGTGCCGCCGGCCAGCAGCGGCGGGTCGGGGTCGAGGAAGCCGACCGGGCGCATCCCGTACTCCAGGCGCTCGCTGAGGGCGGCGGCGACCCGGCGGCCGAGCCGGCCGGCGCCGAGCACCAGGACGGGGCTGGGGCGGCTGCGGCGGATCCGGCGGACCAGGTGGTAGAGCAGGGCGCGGCAGCAGACCGCGAGCAGCAGCTGGGTGCCGAGCAGGACGGTCAGCCGGGCGGGAGTGGCGGGGCCACAGTCGGGCCAGCGGCCGTCGAGGCAGCCGGCCAGGGTCACGGAGAAGGCGGTGGCGACCACGGCCCGGACGGTCAGCGCCGGGAGTTCGTCGAGGACGGAGAGGGTGAGCCGGAGGCGGTAGAGGCCGCCGGCCAGGTTGAGCGTGAGCAGCAGTGGCAGCAGGGCGGCGACGCCGAGCAGTGGCTCGACCCGGACGGCCGGGTCGAGGACGCGGTTGGCGGTGCCGGTGGCGGTGCACAGGGCGAGCGCGTCGACGGTGGCCAGCGCGGCGGGCAGGGCGAGGCGGGAGCGGATCGGCCTGCGGTGGCGGCGGGCCGGGGGTGCGCTGCGGGTGTGGGTTGACCGGGGCGGGCGGTCGAGCAGCCCGATGGCGGGGCGGCGCGGGCCGGCCAGGGACCGGCCGGCCCGCGGCACGCTGTCGTGGTCAATGGTCATCAGCGCACGAACTCCCCTGCTGTGTGCCCGGGGTGACGGCGTCCCGGCACCGGTTGGCCCGGGGCGGCCGTCCCGGCCCGGTGGGCGCGGTCCTGACAACACCTGCTGCCGCTGGCGGCTTTCGGTTCCCTCACGAATTTCCGATGTGAAATCGAAATGAAGCAGGCGAAATCCGACAATACCGAACTTCGGCTTGAATGCCGGAAGTTACCTTGCCGTTTCATTCCAGCCGCCCATTAATAGGTATTTCCGACTTGACGCCTCGCCCTTATCCGGCTGAGGGTGCGAATACGACAGCGCCTGAACGGCGGGGCATTCACGGCATGTGAAACGATCAGATCCGCTCTGGGACACGGGGGCGGCGGCGCCCCGCCGCCGGACCGGCACCCAGCAGGTCCCGATAGAGCGCATCCACCTGTTCGACCACCGAGCGCACGTCATGACGGGCGACGGCGTGCTCGCGCAACCGCGCGCCGCGGCGTTCGCACTCGATCGGATCGGACAATGCTTCGGCCATTCGGGTGGCGAGCGGGGTCACTTCCTCGGGCGGCACCACCGCTTGCTCCCGCTCGGCCGGCGGCAGGCATTCACGGGCCCCCGGCACATCGGTCAGCAGCACCGGGCGGCCGGCCGCCATCGCCTCCAGCGGGGCCAGCGCCATCCCCTCCCAGCGGGACGGCAGCACCACCAGATCGGCCGCCGCCAGCCACGGCCGCGGGTCCGGCACGTCCCCGGCCAGCCGGACCCTGGACGGCCCGGCGGACTCCCGGACGGCGTCGGCCAGCCGGGTCTCGTCCGGCCCGCCGCCGACCAGCGCCAGGCGGGCCCGCGGCACCCGGCGCAGCACCTCGGGCCAGGCGGCGAGCAGCACGTCCTGGCCCTTCTGCCGGCAGAGCCGCCCCACGCAGACGGCCAGCGGGGCGTCCAGCTCCAGCCCGAGCGCGATCCGGGCGGCCCGGCGCTCGGCGGGCGCGTAGTGGCGGACGTCCACCCCGTTGGGCACCACCGCCCAGTCGGCGTGCAGGCCCGCCGCCGCCCCGTCGGCCCGCTCCTGGACGCTGACGCAGAGCAGCCGGTGCGCCCAGCGGGTCGCGTACCGCTCCCAGCGCAGGGTGGCGGCGGCCAGCGCCCCGTCCACGGCCGCGAACGACCAGGCGTGCGGCTGGAAGACGGTCGGCACCGTGCCGCGAATGGCCAGCCGGCCCGCGAGCCCGGCCTTGGAACTGTGCAGATGGACCATGTCGGGCGCGGCCGCCCGGACGATCCGGCGCAGTCTCCAGGCCTCGGCGGCGGTGGCCGGTCCTGGCGAGCGGCGGGCCGGCCAGTCCTGGACCAGCGCGCCGGCGGCGGCGGCCTCCCCGGCCAGCCGGCCGCCTCGCGGACAGGCCACCAGCACCCGGTGGCCGGCCTCGCGCTGACCCCGGACCAGATCGGTGACCACGCGGGCCACTCCACCGTCGACGGGCTGGGAAATGTGAAGGATCGTCATATGCACGGCGGCGAGCCTAGGGTCGCTCCACCGCGCCGGAGGGCCCTAGCCACTCCCAGGGGGCGGCCGTCCACCCGTACGGCTCGAGGCTCGCACGGGTGGTCGAAATCGCCGAATTCCCTTACGAATTCACCCGCCAGGGGCCGGACTCCACGGATCCGGCGGAGCCGGGTGGCGCCGCCGGCTCCGCGGATCGGGCAGACCCCGCGGATTCGGCGGACGCCGATGATTCAGCGGACCTCGGCGGCGAGGTTCGCCAGTACCTGGTCGTGGATCCGGTTCAGACCCTTCGGAGCGAAGGTCCGCTCGAAGAAACCGCCGATACCGCTCGCGCCCTGCCAGGTGGCCGAGACGGTGACCTTCGACCGGCCCTCGCCGGCCGCCGAGACCGTCCAGGTGATCACCATGCTGGAGTTGGCGTCCTTCTCCACCAGCTGGTCGGGCTTCGGCGCCGACACGGTGAACAGGCAGTCCCGCACCCGCTTCTCGGTGGCCTGGAGCCTCCAGTGCACCTGGGTGCCCGCGCCGGTGCCGCCCGCCCGCACCTCGTACTCGCTGTACTGTCCGGGCAGCAGCTTGGGGCGGGTCACCTGGTAGTCGGCCAGCGCCTCGTACACCCGCTCCGGGGCCGCGTCGTAGACCCGCTCGGTGGTGGCCAGCACCTGTCCCATGACCGTGTTCTCCTCGTCTGGTACGTCCGGTTTCACCGGCAAGCCAACCACAGCGGGCGCCGTACGACCGCCCGGGGCTCAGGGCGGTCGTGAGCCCCCGGTCCGCTCTGCCGGGCCGGGCCACCGGCTATGGTGGCCGGTGTGCTCGATCAGGTGACAGCAACGCGCTACGTCGACCCGCTGCGGGCCGGCGGCTCGGTGCCCGGCGTCGTGGAGACCGACGACCTGGGTACCTATGTGGTCAAGTTCACCGGCGCCGCGCAGGGCCGCAAGGCGCTGGTGGCCGAGGTGATCGTCGGGGAGCTCGCCCGGCGGCTCGGTCTGCGGGTGCCCGAGCTGCGGCTGGTCGACTTCGACCCCGCGGTCGCCGAGAGCGAACCCGACACCGAGGTCCAGGACATCCTCAGAGCCAGCGGCGGTCTGAACCTCGGGATGGACCTGCTGCCCGGCGCCCGCGACTTCAGGCCCGGCATGATCCCGGTGGACCCGGCCGAGGCCGGCCGGGTGGTCTGGCTGGACGCCCTCACCGGCAATGTCGACCGCACCGTGCACAACCCCAACCTGATGGTCTGGCACCGGCGGCTCTGGCTGATCGACAACGGCGCCGCGCTGATCTTCCACCACCGCTGGTCCACCGCCGAGGCCGCCGTCGGCAAGCGGTACGACCTCAGCTCCCACGCCCTCGGCGGTTACTCCCCGGACGTCCGGCTGGCCGACGAACAGCTCGGCCCGCTGGTCACCGCCGGGCTGCTGACGGAGGTGCTGGCGGTCGTCCCCGACGAGTGGCTGGCGGACGAGCCGGGCTTCGACTCGGTGGACGCGCTGCGCCAGGCGTACGTCGCGCATCTGGCCGCGCGCGCGGCGCTCTCCTCCGCGTGGCTGCCGGACGGCTTCGCCACGCCCGAGCAGCTGCGCGAGGCCGACCTCCGGCGGACCGCCCGGGCCAGGGCCGGCCGGCCCGCCTGGCTCCAGGAGGTCCCCGACCTGCACGGAAAGCCGTCCGTCGAGACGGCCTGGAACCAGCACGTCGAATGACCCGGGGGTAGCAAGAAGGTGGGGAACGGGACCTGGGTCCCGCTCCCCACCTCACTGTTGGTTCAGCCGGTCCGGCGGACGGCCGGTCGGCCGGTCAGCGTGCGAGCCGGTCGGCACGTGAGCGCCTCAGGGCGTCACCGCCACCACTGGACCGCCTTCTCGGCGTTGATGATGCCCGCGCCGTAGAAGCCGTTGTCGTTCGCGCCGCCCTCACAGGTGGCGGCGTAGACGCCGGTGCCACCCGGGTTGAACGGGGCCGACGGGCAGGCGTGCGACTCGGCCTGGTTGGTCAGCAGCTCGGTGAGCTCCTCCGGGTTCGCCCACGGGTGGGTGCTGGCGAGCAGCGCGACCACGCCGGCGGTGTGCGGGGAGGCCATCGAGGTGCCCTGCATGTAGCCGTACTTGCCACCGGGGATGGTGGAGAGGATGCGGCCGTTCTTGTCCGGGGTGTCCGGGATCTGGTAGAGCCGGTCACCGCCCGGGGCGGCCACGGTCACCTTGTGCTTGCCGTAGCTGGAGTAGTAGGACTTGTCGCCCTTGACGCCCACCGAGGAGACGGCGATGACGCCGTCCAGCTCGGTCGGCAGGTTGAGGCAGTCCTTGGTGATCGGACGGGTGCCGGGGGTGGTGTCGTCCGGGCTGCTGACGTCGGTGGTCTTGTGCGCCAGGTCGATGTTCTCGTTGCCCGCGGCGGCCACGTTCAGGACGCCCTTGCGCTGCGAGAACTCGACCGCGCGGCGGACGGCGGTGGTGATCGCCGCCTGGTCCGCGTCGTTCTGGCAGTTGAACATCCACGGGTCGACGTAGTAGCTGTTGTTGGTGACCTTGAACTTGTGCTCACCGGCCCAGACGAAGCCGCAGATGGCGTACTCCGGGTAGATGAAGCCGCCCTCGTCGACGACCTTGACCGCGGCCAGCTTGACGTTCGGGGCCACGCCGACGACGCCCTTGCCGTTCTTGGCGGCGGCGATGGTGCCGGCCACGTGGGTGCCGTGGTCGCTGCTGGTCGGCTGCCAGGCGTTCCAGTCGGTGTTCGGCTTGCCGCCGTCGATGCAGGAGACCGACTGCGAGGCGTCCACGTTGGGTGCCAGGTCCTCGTGCAGCGCGTCGATGCCGGAGTCCAGCACGCCGACGGTGACGTTGCGGCTGCCGAGGGATATCTTGTGCGCCTTGTCCGCACCGATCTGGCGCATGTCCCACTGGTTGGCCTCAAGGGGCTCCTGGCCGGGGGCGGGCGCGGCGGTCGGCTCGGCGGCCACCTCGGCCTTCTGCGAGTCGGCGGCGGTGATGCCCTTGGTACGGCTGGCACCGACCGACTCGACGCCCTTCGCCTGCCGCAGCTTGGCGGCGAACTGGGTGTCGTTCGAGCGGGCGATCACCACACCGATCTGCTCGTACGAGTAGACCACCGTGCCGCCGAGCGCGCTGACGGCCTTCTCGACCTTCTGCACCTGGCCGTGGTTGGCCTTGGTGTTGACGACGTAGCTGAGCAGAGGCCCGGTCGTCGGCTCGGCCCCGGCGGCCGCGACGGCGGTGCCTGCCGGCAGCGCGAGGGCGCCGGCGGTGGCGAGAACGAGGCCCACCGCGGCGTACCGGGTCCGGCTGATCCGAGGAACACTCATAGGGGTTGGCCCTCCCGAGTCGTCATGCAGCTGCGGTTGGCAGGTGCACTGGAATGATCGGGACGCTAGTGAACAAGCGTTGCAATCCGCAAGAGGTAGACATCTAATCGTCACAAGTCGGCCATCTGCGGAAGTTAAGACTCCGCTGTTGACGGCCGCGACGAAAGGTTCAGACCATCGGACTGTCAATCACATGAGCCCGGGCGTGTCGAGAGGGGGGAGTCAGCCCCGGACGGACGGCTGCCCGGGAACCGCCGACCGGATCAAAGGCCGTACAGGCAACGGGCGTTGTCCGCGGCGACCTGCCGGGCGAGGCGCTGCGCGTCCGCCGCCGAGCAGGCGCCGTCGGCCCGCCAGCCGGCCAGCAGGGCACCCAGGCCGTGCCGGAACTGGGCCGCGCCGACCAGGTACAGCTCCGGCAGCCCGTAGGCGTCGGTGGAGAACAACAGTTTGCCGAACGGTGCCAGCTCCAGCATCTCGCCGAGCACCGCCGCCGCGCGCGGCCCGACGTAGGAGGCCGTCAGCCCGAGATCGGTGTAGACCCGGGGGAACGCCTGGGCCAGCCAGGCCGCCTGCCGGTGGTACGGATAGCCGTGCAGCAGCACCAGCGGGACGCCGCTCGGCTCGGCGGCCCGGACGAAGTCGGTCAGCAGGGACGGGTCGGCCCGGTGCAGGGTGAGGTCCGGATCGCCGAAGCCGGTGTGCAGTTGGAGCGGCAGACCGAGGTCCGCGCAGACCTCCAGGGCCGTCCAGAGCAGGTGGTGCAGCAGCACCGGATCGGTCAGCCGGCCGCGCCCCGCCCGCAGCCACTCCCCCGCGGCGGCGACCACCGCCGCCGGGGCGGGCCGCTCGGCGGGCACCGCGAGACCGTACCGGTAGGCGAGCACCGACTTGACCGCCACCGCACCGGCGGCGGCCGCCGCCAGCGCCTCCCGTACCGCGAGCGGCCAGGCCTGCGCCGTCGCCGAGACCGCCTGGGCCACCGACTCCAGCCGCACCACCTCGCGCACCCGGGCGCCGGCCGCCTCGGCGAACTCGCTGAGCGGGAGCAGCTGGTGGCCGGCCGCCGTGGTCAGCCCGGTGTCCACCAGGCAGGTGTCCAGCGCGGCGGCCGCGAGCAGCCGCCGGGTGGCCTCGGGAGCGCCGAGCTCGCGCCGCCGGGCCAGGTAGTCGGCGGCCGGGGCGTGGCAGGGCAGCCCGAGCGCGGGCGGGCACCAGCGCCGGACCGCCAGGCCGAGTGCGCTGTCGAACGGCGAGGTGCCGGGGGCGGGCGGCCGGTCGGACTCGGTGAGCAGCCCGGCCAGGGCGTCGTCGGCCAGATCGGCCACCACCACGCTGTGGCAGTGGTGGTCGAGCAGCGCCGGGACATCCAGCGAGTCCACCGGTCAGTACCGCCAGCGGGTGGCCGCGGCCAGCTGCTCGGGGGTGGCCGCGGCGTACTGCTCGCTCTCGGCCCGGCGGACGGCCAGCACCGCCTCGTACAGCGGCTCACCGAGCGCCTCGCGGAGCACCGCCGACTTCTCGTACGCCGCGATCGCCTCGGCCGGGCTCGCGGGCAGCCGGGGCACCGTGCCGGGCGCGGCCTCGGCCGGATCACCGGTGAACTCCGGTGGCAGCGCGAGCCGTTGGTCCAGCCCTGCGAGGCCGGTGGCGAGCACCGCGCCGACCGCCAGGTACGGATTGGCGGTGGCGTCGAAGCACTTGACCTCGGCGTTGGCCGCGGTGGCCCGCTCGCCGGAGGAGCCGGTGATCAGCCGCAGGGCGGCCTCGCGGTTCTCCAGACCCCAGCACTGGTAGGCGCCGGCCCAGTGCGAGGGCACCAGCCGCAGATAGCCGGCGGGGCTGGAGGAGCCGAGCACCAGCAGCTCGGGCAGCGCGCCGAGCACCCCGGCGAGGAAGCCCTCGGCCTCCACCGTCAGCCCGTGCGGTCCGGCGCCGCCCCGGCCGAGGTTCCGCCCGTCGCGCCAGAGGCTGAGGTGGAGGTGGCCGCCGTTGCCGACCGCGCCGGGCTCGACCACGGGAGCGAAGGAGACCCGCAGGCCGTGCCGGGCGGAGACGGCCCGCACGGTGTGCCGGACCAGCACGGAGGCGTCGGCCGCGCCGACCGGGCCCTCGGGGGCGACCGACACCTCGAACTGGCCCGGGGAGTACTCGGGGTGGATCTGCAGCACCGTCAGGCCCTGCTCGCCGAGGGCGCGCAGCACGTCCCCGAGGTAGTCGGAGAGGTCGGTCAGGCGGTGCATGCCGTAGGCCGGGCCGTCCGTCGGGTAGCGCAGGCCCTCCTGGGGCGCTCCGGCGCGGGCGACCACCCACTCGACCTCGATGCCGGCCTTGAGACTCAGGCCGCGCGCGGCCGCGGCGGCCTCCATCCGGCGGGCGAACAGCCGCTGGCACCCGGGGTGCGGGTCCCCCGTCTGCGTGTACCTCTCCCCCGGCGCCCAGGCCCAGCCGGGCTGGGCGGCCAGCGGGACGATCCGGTCGAGGGCCGGGTAGAGCCGCAGATCACCCGTCGGGCCGCCGATGATCCGGCTGGTGGTGATCGTGTCGTCGGCCAGGAAGACGTCGAAGCAGGGCGCGGTGCCGACGCCCCACTGCGCGGCGTGCACCAGCCCACCGAGCGGGACGGCCTTCACCCGGGTGATGCCCGCGTTGTCCACCCAGGTGACGGCCACCGCGTCCACCCCGGCCACGCGCAGCCGCTCGGCGGCCGCCTCCGCCCGCTCGCCGCGCTCGGCGCGCGGCGGCAGGGCGACGGCGCCGAGGTGGCCGCCGAGGCCGGTGGCGGGCGGCTCGGCGGGGCCCGCGGCAACGGTTCCGGTGCTCATGCCCCCATGCTGCCGGGCCTGTTGACCCCGGGGAATTCCTCTATCGGGTGATTGGAGTGGACGCCTGTCCGCCCATTCACTCGTCCGGGTTGAACAGGGCCACCAAGTCCCCTGCGGTGAGCCGCTCCACGGTGTCGGGCGCGGCGTCCGACGGGCCCGGGTACAGCCGGTAGGCGGCGCCGGTGAGGCCCGCGGGGACGGGCACATCGGCGTGCACCAGCGCGGTGAACGCCCGGGCGCCGGTGAGCCGTTCGGCGAGCAGCCGGACGGTGTCGTCGGCCGGCCCGTCGGTCCGGTCGTCGGGCTCGTGCCGGGCGCGCAGCCGCTCGGCGAAGGCCGCCACCGGCTCGCCCCCGGCCCGGCGGTAGGCGCTCAGCGCGGTGCCGGTGCGGCCGCGGACCAGGACCTCGTCGGTACGGGCGGCGGCGGTGGCGCAGGCGAGGTCCCAGAGCGTGGCGCGGGAGCCCCCGGCGAAGTGCGCCAGCACGTCGGCGGCGAGCACGCCGATCCGGTCCCGGTGCCGCCAGACGTTGTGGAAGCCGCCCGAGGCACTGGTGTTGAGGTCCGTCCAGACGTACTCGCGCTGGGTCAGGTCGACGATCATCGGGACACAGACCCTGGCGTCGCCGGCCAGGTCGAGGCGCTGGCGGACGTCCTTCGGCCGGAAGCTGCTCCGGCGGTACTTCGCGGTCTCGGTGGCGTCAAGGTCCAGGAAACCGGCGAAGGCGTCGGTGAGGTCCTCGAAGGGGACGTCGTTGTAGCTGAAGACGATCGTCACCGCGTAGCGCGCCCCGGCCGCGGCCAGCACGAGCAGGTCGAGGTCGACGAACTCGGTGGCGCCGTGCGGCGGCGGGGCCGAGGTGAGGTCGCCCGAGTGCACCGCCGCGCGCGGGCCGTGCACCAGGTGGGTGTAGTCGCAGAGGCCGACGAACCGCCACTGGTCGTCGTAGAGGGCGACCGACAGATCCAGGTCGACGCGTTGGCGCGGGGTCTGCATCCAGTGCAGGAAGAGCCGCACCCGCCGGCCGTCCGGGAGCCGTTGCACGCTGCCGCGCGGCAGCGCCACCAGCGTTTTGGCGCTGGCCCGTTCGGCGAACGGGACGACCAGGTCGGCCAGGCCCTCGTCCAGCACCGCGAGGTCGAGGCGCTCGTGCGCACCCGCCCGGCGCAGCAGTTCGGCCTCGATCAGGGCGCAGACCGGTGCGCTGAGGGCGGCCGGGACGACGGTGCCCCAGTCGTCGCGGGCGTGGGCCAGCGAGACCCGGCCGCGCGGGAAGTACAGCCGGCGCTCGCCGAGTTCACGCGGGGCGCGCAGCCGACCGTACGCGCCGAGCAGCGGGCCGGGCGCGACCTTGCGCAGCGCGCCCGGCAGCGCCCCGGCGAGCGCGGCGGGCAGCGGTTCGGCCGGGCTCCAGGTGGCGTGCACCCGCAGCAGGTGGTGCAGTCGGCGGACCAGCTCGCCCGGGCGGGCGGTCAGCAGCCGGACGGCGGCGGGCACGTCACCGACGGCGAGGGCCTGTTCGACCCGGCCCGCGAAGGTGGTGACGGCCAGCCTGGTGTGGCCGCCCGGGGTCTCGGCGACCCGCAGCGGCGCGGGCGCGTCGCGCAGTTCGGCGCCGAGGCCGTGCAGGTCGAGGTCGCTCTGCCGGAGCACGGCGAACGCGGCGGCGGCGTACGGGAAGCGGGCCCGGTGCTCGTAGGGGTGCAGCAGTTCGCCGGCCCGCAGCCAGGCGGACCGGTGGCGGCCGAGGTCCTCGGCCAGGGTGCCGAGCGGCAACGCGTCGAGGGCGGCGAGCAGTTCGCGGCGGAGCGGGCGGGGCAGGTTGCGCAGCCGCAGGCCCTTGGCGGTGGCGGGCAGCAGGTCGGGCTCGGCGCCGGACCAGGCCCAGATCAGCCGCAGTACGTCGGTGGCGGTGGTGAGGCGGTCGGCGAGCAGTGGGCGGGCGGTGGCCTGGTCGCGGTGGAGCAGGGCGGCCAGGACGCTCGCGCGGCTCTCCCGGACGGGGATGTCGACGGGCAGCCAGTCGGCCGGATCGGCGGGGGCGTGGTCGAGCAGCAGGGCGAGGTCTTCGCGGTCCTGCGGGTCGAGCGGGGTGCGGCGCCCGAGCAGCCGGGCCAGTTCGGCGGCGGCCACGGCGGCCGGGTCGGCGCCCTCGGCGAGGCGCAGCGGGCGCAGCAGGCTGTCGCGGGGGTGCTCGCGGGCTGCGTTGCGGACGGCCTTGGCGTCCAGCGGGAGGTGGCGTTCCCCGTCGACCGGGGTGCTGCAGAGCAGGCATCGCGCCCCGCGCGGCCAGAGGGCCTCGGCGTCCTGGTAGCAGTCGTCGCAGAGCAGGTGGGCACAGGGCGCGAGGGCGCCGATGCCGACCTCGGCGCCGGTGCGGTCGCACCAGGAGCAGGGCTGGTTCGGCTGGTTGAGCAGGAAGGCGCGGATGTGCGCGGAGTAGGTGGCGTGCGCGTGGGCCGGGACCGTCTCCGGGAAGCGGCGGAACAGCGGCTGGTGCTTGCGGTCGGCGCCGAGCAGGGCGTCGATCCGGCGCAGCAGTTCCGCTCCGGCGTCGGCCAGGGCGGCCGGGCGGAGCCGTCCGAGCGCGGCGCGCAGCGGCCCGGTCAGCAGGAAGCCGCGCTGCGCGAGGTCGGCCTCCAGGGCGATCAGCCCCGACGCGTTGGAGGGGTCCGGCTCTCCCGGGGCCGCCCCGGCGGCGACCACGACCGTCCCGTGCCGGCGCAGCAGGTACGCGTCCAGACCGGTGTCGGGCGTGGCGGTGCTCTGCTTCTTCACTGGTGTCCCCCGGGGATATGACGAAGCGGGGGCGGAGAGTGGGCGCACTCGGATTCATTGTAAGAGATGAGAGGAGAAGGAAGCACGCCGCGGAGCCGCCCCCGCACCGCCACCCTAGCGAAGCCCCCGCCCGGCGCCGAACGGATTTCCGGTTCGGTCCCCCCACCCCCTTCCTACTGGCGAGTAGCTTCGCTACAGTGTCCGCACGCACCACCGCCGGGCTTCGGGAGCCGCACCGGCGGGGTCGTCGGCCGGCGCGCGGGATCGTGCGGTACGGGCGGCGGCGGGCGGTGCGTCTTTCACCGGTCCGTGCCGCGATGGGCGGCGGGCCGGGTTTCCTCCTCGTATCAGCGCCGCTTCCTTCACCTTTGAGCGCCTGAGTACCACGGCACACCCGCGGCACGGCCGGAGCGGACCGGCGGCTGCGCCGGTGGGCCGCAACCGTCATCTCCCCAGCCCCGCGCGCGAACCCTCCTCCGGCGGCGGCCGTCCCCGGTGTACGGGCGCGGCGGCGCGCCCGCCGGAGCGCGCGGGCCCTTCATGACAAGGAGTCAGGACAGATGGAGCGTCCCTTTCCCACGGTCGCCGTGGTCGGCCTCGGCACGATGGGTGCCGGTGTCGCGGTCGCGGCCGCGAAGAGCGGCCGCCGGGTGATCGGCATCGAGGCCACCGCGGACTCGGCCGCCCGGGCGCTGGCCCGGATCGAGGAGGCGACCGCCCACGCGGTGGCCCGTGCGCGGATCACCGCCGAGGAGCGGGCCGCGCTGCTCGCGCTGATCTCGGTGGGCCACGCGCTGGAGGCCGCCGCGGCGGCGGACCTGGTGATCGAGGAGGTCCCCGAGCAACTGGAGCTGAAGCGGGAGCTGTTCGCCGCACTGGACCGGATCTGCCCGGCGGAGACGGTGCTGGCCACCGGCACCACCGCCCTGTCGGTGACCCGGATCGCCGCCGCCACCACCCGCCCGGAGCGGGTGCTGGGGCTGCACTTCTTCAACCCGGTGCACACCATGAAGCTGGTCGAGGTGGTCCGCACCGTGCTGACCGCCCCGCAGGTGGCCGAGGACGCCGCCGCGTTCTCCCGCGACCTGGGCAAGGAGCCGGTGGCGGCGGGCGACCGGGCCGGCTTCGTGGTGAACGGGCTGCTCTTCGCCTATCTGAACCAGGCCGCCGCGATGTACGAGTCCCGGTACGCCACCCAGGAGGACATCGACGCCGCGATGCGGCTCGGCTGCGGCCTGCCGATGGGCCCGCTGGCGCTGCTCGACCTGATCGGCGTGGACACCGCCCGCACCGTGCTGGAGGCGATGTACGAGCAGTCCAGGGACCGGCTGCACGCGCCCGCGCCGATCCTCGGCCAGCTGGTGGCGGCCGGGCTGCTGGGCCGCAAGACCGGCCGCGGCTTCTACACCTACGAGGCGCCGGGCTCGTCCAGGACGGTCGACGCGGCGACCGCCGGCACCGCGGCGCGGGTGCCGGGCCGGGAGGTGCGCGACGTCGGAGTCTGCGGCTCGGGCACCATGGCCACCGGCATCGCCGAGGTGTTCGCCAAGGCCGGGTACCCGGTGCTGCTGGCCGCCCGCGGCCAGGAGAAGGCCGACCGGGCCAAGGCGCGGCTCGCCGGGTCGCTGGAGCGCTCGGTCTCCCGGGGCCGGCTGACGGCGGACCAGCGGGACGCGGCGCTGGCGCTGGTGACACCGGTCGACCGGTACACCGAGCTGGCCGGGGTGGACCTGGTGGTCGAGGCGGTGGCCGAGGACCTGGCGGTCAAGCGCGAGCTGTTCGCCACCCTGGACAAGATCGTCAAGCCCGGCGCGGTGCTCGCCACCACCACCTCCTCGCTGCCGGTGATCAGCTGCGCCACGGCCACCTCGCGGCCGCAGGACGTGATCGGGATGCACTTCTTCAACCCGGCGCCGGCGATGCGGCTGGTCGAGGTGGTCTCCACGGTGCTGACCGCGCCGGACGTCACCACGACCGTGCTGGAGCTGTGCGCGGCGGTGCGCAAGCACCCCGTGGAGTGCGGCGACCGGGCCGGGTTCATCGTGAACGCGCTGCTCTTCCCGTACCTGAACGACGCGGTGCGGATGCTGCAGGAGCACTACGCGACGGTGGACGACATCGACACCGCGATGAAGCTGGGCTGCGGCTATCCGATGGGTCCGTTCGAACTGCTGGACGTGGTCGGCCTGGACGTCTCGCTGACCATCGAGCAGGTGCTGCACCAGGAGTTCCGCGAGCCGGGTCTGGCGGCGGCGCCGCTGCTGGAGCACCTGGTGGCGGCCGGCTGCCTGGGCCGCAAGACCGGCCGCGGCTTCCGCGACCACGCGCGCCGGTGACCGCGCCGTCGACCGGGGGCGCCGGGCCCCGCGGCGCGGTGCCGCACGGGTCCCCGCCGCCCGGCTGGAGCCCCGGGGCGGTGGCCGCCCGGTGGCCGAGACCGGCCGTGACCGGCCCGGTTCCGCCGGTGCGCCGGGGAAGGCCGGCCACCCCGGCGTCGGGGACGTGTAGCGTTCCGGACATGGATCGGGTTCAGTCAGCCTCCCCACAGCACGCCGCCGTACCGCGCGGCGCCGACCGGCCGGCCGGGTCCGGCCCCGCCGTCCCCGACACCGGCCCGGGCAGCCGCCGGGCGGCCGCGCAGCGCCAGCAGATGCGCCAGGACCTGGCGACGGCGGCGATGGAGCTGTTCGCCTCGCAGGGCTACGAGGAGACCACGGTCGATCAGATCGCGGCGGCCGCCGGGGTGGCCCGACGCACCTTCTTCCGGTACTTCCGGTCCAAGGAGGAGGCGATCTTCCCGGACCACGACGACACCCTGGTCCGGGTGGCCGACCTGCTGGCCAGCGCCGAGCCCGAGGAGCACCCGCTGGACGTGGTCTGCCGGGGCATCAAGGAGGTGCTGCGGATGTACGCCTCCACCCCCTCGGTGTCGGTCGCGCGGTACCAGCTGATCCGTCAGGTCCCGGCGCTGCGCGAGCGGGAGATCGCGGTGGTGGCCCGGTACGAGCGGTTGTTCACCCGCTATCTGCTGGGGCGGTTCGACACCCGCGAGTCCATCCCGTCGGGCTGGCAGCGCGGCGGTGAGGACGACTCGATGCTGGCCGAGGTCTCGGCGGCGGCGGTCGTGGCGGCGCACAACCACGTGCTGCGGCGCTGGCTGCGGGCCGGCGGGCGGGGGGACGTGGAGGCGCAGCTGGACCACTCCTTCGAGGTGATCCGGCGGACCTTCTGGGCCGCCTCGGAGCCCGGCCCGCGACGGCGTGGGTCGCTGGTGGCACCCGGTGCCAGTGCGACGCCGCTGGAGACGGCGGCCCGGAGCGCACTGAGTGCCAGCCCCGGAGGTGAGGTGCTCATCACAGTGGCCAGGACGGACGCCCCGCTGGACGTGGTGGTGGACAGCATCAGGGCTGCGCTGATCAGCGCCAAGGAGGCCTGAGCAGCAGCGTCTTCGCAGGTCGAAGCGGTTTCACAGGGCTTTGGGGGCCCGCGCCGGAGGGTCGGCGCGGGCCCCTTCCGCGCCTGCGGGCACCCGGTCGAACACGGATCCGGTTCACCCGAATTGATGACACCCGGTGTCTTTACGCGTGGCACAGGGTGCCACTACCTTGTTACCCACCAGTCGCGGCGCCGCGGCTCCCACCTCGGCGCGCCGTCGTCCGGCGTTCCCACACCCCGGGAGCTCTGCCCTACGCCAGGCACCAGCCGGGCGCACGCCAGGCCCACCCCGCCAGACCACCCACCACCCACCTCAGCGAAGCCGGTGTCCGCTCCCGGCTCCCCCAGACGCCCTGTGCTCCCTCGGCACAGGTACGCCTTCGGAGGCAGCCATGAAGGAAATCCTCGACGCGATCCTCAGCTCCGACAGCACGTCCGCGGACTTCGCCGCGCTCAGACTGCCGGAGTCCTACCGGGCGGTGACGCTCCACAAGGACGAGGAGCAGATGTTCGCGGGCCTCGACAGCCGCGACAAGGACCCCCGCACGTCCCTCCACCTCGACGAGGTCGCCCTGCCCGAGCTGGGCCCCGGCGAGGCGCTGGTCGCCGTCATGGCCAGCGCCGTGAACTACAACACGGTGTGGAGCTCGATCTTCGAACCGGTCTCCACCTTCGGCTTCCTGGAGCGCTACGGCCGCCTCTCGCCGCTCACCAGGCGCCACGACCTGCCGTACCACGTGGTCGGCTCGGACCTCGCGGGCGTGGTCCTGCGCACCGGCGCCGGGGTCAACGCCTGGAAGCCGGGCGACGAGGTGGTCGCCCACTGCCTCTCGGTCGAGCTGGAGTCCTCCGACGGCCACAACGACACGATGATGGACCCGGAGCAGCGGATCTGGGGCTTCGAGACCAACTTCGGCGGCCTGGCCCAGCTGGCCCTGGTGAAGACCAACCAGCTGATGCCCAAGCCCGCCCACCTGACCTGGGAGGAGGCCGCCTCCCCCGGTCTGGTCAACTCCACCGCCTACCGCCAGCTGGTCTCGCAGAACGGCGCGGGCCTGAAGCAGGGCGACAACGTGCTGATCTGGGGCGCCAGCGGCGGCCTCGGCTCGTACGCCACCCAGTACGCGCTGGCCGGTGGCGCCACCCCGATCTGTGTGGTCTCCAACGACCAGAAGGCCGAGATCTGCCGGGCGATGGGCGCCGAGGCGATCATCGACCGCTCCGCCGAGGGCTACCGGTTCTGGAAGGACGAGAACACCCAGGACCCGCGCGAGTGGAAGCGCCTCGGCGGGCGGATCCGCGAGCTGACCGGCGGCGAGGACGTGGACATCGTCTTCGAGCACCCCGGCCGCGAGACCTTCGGCGCGAGCGTCTACGTCACCCGCAAGGGCGGCACCATCGTCACCTGCGCCTCCACCTCCGGCTACATGCACTCGTACGACAACCGGTACCTGTGGATGTCGCTCAAGCGCATCGTCGGCTCGCACTTCGCCAACTACCGCGAGGCCTGGGAGGCCAACCGCCTGATCGCCAAGGGGAAGATCCACCCGACGCTGTCCAAGGTCTACCCGCTGGAGCAGACCGGCCAGGCCGCCCTCGACGTCCACCACAACAAGCACCAGGGCAAGGTCGGCGTGCTCTGCCTCGCCCCCGCCGAGGGCCTGGGCGTGCGCGACGCCGAGCTGCGCGCGAAGCACCTGCCGGCCATCAACCTGTTCCGCGAGGTCTCCGAGCGGGCGGCAGAGCCGAGCCGGGGCCTCTGATGGCAGACCGCGACCGCCCCTGGCTGATGCGGACCTACGCCGGCCACTCCACCGCGAGCGACTCCAACGCCCTCTACCGGCGGAACCTGGCGAAGGGTCAGACCGGTCTCTCCGTCGCCTTCGACCTGCCGACCCAGACCGGCTACGACTCCGACCACGTCCTCGCCCGCGGCGAGGTCGGCCGGGTCGGCGTCCCGGTCGGCCACGTCGGGGACATGCGCACCCTGTTCGAGGGCATCCCGCTCGACCGGACCAACACCTCGATGACGATCAACGCCACCGCGATGTGGCTGCTGGCGCTCTACCAGGTGGTCGCCGAGGAGCAGGGCGCCGACATCTCCGGGCTCACCGGCACCACCCAGAACGACATCGTCAAGGAGTACCTCTCGCGGGGGACGCACGTCTTCCCGCCGGGCCCCTCGGTGCGCCTGATCACCGACATGATCGCCTACACGGTCGGGCGCCTCCCCAAGTGGAACCCGATCAACATCTGCAGCTACCACCTCCAGGAGGCCGGTGCCACCCCGGTCCAGGAGATCGCCTACGCGATGTGCACCGCCATCTCGGTGCTGGACGCGGTCCGCGACTCCGGCCAGGTGCCGGCCGAGCGGATGGGCGAGGTGGTCGCCCGGATCTCCTTCTTCGTCAACGCCGGCGTGCGCTTCGTCGAGGAGATGTGCAAGATGCGCGCCTTCGCCCGGCTCTGGGAGAAGGTCACACTGGAGCGCTACGGCATCCAGGACGCCAAGCAGCGCCGCTTCCGCTACGGCGTCCAGGTCAACTCGCTGGGCCTGACCGAGGCCCAGCCGGAGAACAACGTCCAGCGGATCGTGCTGGAGATGCTCGCCGTCACGCTCTCCAAGGACGCCCGCGCCCGGGCCGTCCAGCTGCCCGCGTGGAACGAGGCGCTCGGCCTGCCCCGCCCCTGGGACCAGCAGTGGTCGCTGCGAATCCAGCAGGTGCTCGCCTACGAGTCCGACCTGCTGGAGTACGGGGACCTCTTCAACGGCTCCGAGGTGGTCGAGGCCAAGACCGCCGAGCTGCTGGCCGGCGCCGAGGCCGAGATCGCCAAGGTGCTGGAGATGGGCGCCCGGGCGGGCAACCGGGGCATCATCCCGGCCGTCGAGTCCGGCTACCTCAAGTCCAGCCTGGTCGCCTCGCACGCCGCCCGCCGGGCCAGGATCGAGTCCGGCGAGGACAAGATCGTCGGGGTCAACTGCTTCGACACCACCGAGGAGAGCCCGCTCACGGCCGACCTCGACACCGCGATCATGGTGGTCGACCCGGCCGCCGAGCAGTCCGTGCTCGCCGCGCTGGAGGACTGGCGCGCCCGGCGCGACGAGGCCGCCGCCCAGCGGGCGCTGGAGGAGCTCAAGGCCGTCGCCGCCACCGACGCCAACCTGATGGCGCCGACGCTCGACTGCGCCCGGGCCGGGGTCACCACCGGCGAGTGGGCCTTCGCCCTGCGCGAGGTCTTCGGCGAGTACCGCGCGCCCACCGGCGTCGGCGGCGCCCCGGTCGCGGTCGCGGCCGAGCCGGGCGGCGAGCTGGCCGCGGTCCGCGCCGCGGTGGCCGCGACGGCCGCCGAGCTCGGCGCCGGCAAGCTGCGGCTGCTGGTCGGCAAACCCGGGCTGGACGGGCACTCCAACGGCGCCGAGCAGATCGCCGTCCGCGCCCGGGACGCCGGGTTCGAGGTGGTCTACCAGGGCATCCGGCTGACACCCGAGCAGATCGTCTCCGCCGCCGTCGCCGAGGACGTGCACTGCGTGGGCCTGTCGATCCTCTCCGGCGCCCACACCGAGCTGGTTCCCGACGTACTGCGGCGGCTGCGCCGCGCCGGGGTGGAGGATGTCCCGGTGATCGTGGGTGGCATCATCCCGGCAGCGGACGGCGAGGCCCTCAAGGCCGCCGGCGTCGCCGCCGTGTTCACCCCGAAGGACTTCGGCATCACGACCATCATCGGCCGGATCGTGGATGAGATCCGGCTGGCCAACAGGCTCCAGCCGTGGACGCCCGAGCCCGCCGCGACCACCAGCTGACCCCCGGAAGGAACTGACCCGCCCTCATGAGCAACGCCAGCCCGACGCCCGCCGCCGCCTTCGACCGGCTCCGCCCCCGCCGCTCCTGCCTCGCGGTACCGGGCAGCAACCCGCGCTTCCTGGAGAAGGCCCAGGGCCTGCCCGCCGACCAGGTCTTCCTCGACCTCGAGGACGCCTGCGCCCCGCTGGTCAAGGAGAGCGCCCGGCACTCCATCGTCGACGCGCTGAACAACGGCGACTGGGGCGGCAAGACCCGCGTCGTCCGCGTGAACGACTGGACCACCCACTGGACGTACCGCGACGTGATCACCGTCGTCGAGGGCGCCGGCCCGAACCTCGACTGCATCATGCTGCCGAAGGTCCAGGACGCCGAGCAGGTCAGGGCCCTCGATCTGCTGCTCACCCAGATCGAGAAGACCATGGGCTTCGAGGTCGGCCGGATCGGCATCGAGGCGCAGATCGAGAACGCCAAGGGCCTGATCAACGTCGACGCCATCGCCACGGCCTCGCCCCGACTGGAGACGATCATCTTCGGCCCGGCCGACTTCATGGCCTCGATCAACATGAAGTCCCTGGTGGTCGGCGAGCAGCCGGCCGGCTACCCGGCCGACGCCTACCACTACATCCTGATGCGCATCCTGATGGCCGCCCGGGCCAACGACCTCCAGGCGATCGACGGCCCCTATCTCCAGATCCGCAACCAGGAGGGCTACCGCGAGGTGGCCGGCCGCGCCGCCGCGCTCGGCTTCGACGGCAAGTGGGTACTCCACCCCGACCAGGTCGCCGCCGCGAACGAGATCTTCTCGCCCGCGCAGGAGGACTACGACCACGCCGAGCTGATCCTCGACGCCTACGACTGGTGCACCTCCGAGGAGGGCGGCGCCAAGGGCTCCGCGATGCTCGGCGACGAGATGATCGACGAGGCCAGCCGGAAGATGGCACTGGTCATCGCCGGCAAGGGCCGCGCCGCCGGTCTCAAGCGCACCTCCACGTTCGAGCCCCCGCAGGCCTGACCCCCAGGAGCCCTGATCATGCAGTTCGGACGCACCTACGAGGAGTTCGAGGTCGGCGCGGTCTACAAGCACTGGCCCGGCAAGACGGTCACCGAGTACGACGACCACCTCTTCTGTCTGCTCACCATGAACCACCACCCGCTCCACCTGGACACCAACTACGCCGAGAAGACGACGGACTTCGGCAAGAACGTCGTGGTGGGCAACTACGTCTACTCCCTGCTGCTCGGCATGTCCGTCCCGGACGTCTCCGGGAAGGCCATCGCCAACCTGGAGGTCGAGTCGCTGCGGCACATCGCGCCGACCTTCCACGGCGACACCGTCTACGGCGAGACGACCGTGCTCGACAAGTGGCCGTCCAAGTCCAAGGACGACCGGGGCATCGTCCACGTCGAGACCAAGGGCTACAAGCAGGACGGCACCGTCGTCTGCGTCTTCCGCCGCAAGGTGATGGTGCCGACCGAGACCTACACCAAGGAGCGCGGGGGCGAACAGCCCGGGCGCCCCACCCCGCAGCCCTAGGACCCCGGACGGGTAGGCCGCCGTCATCGGCCGAACCCCACCCCGGTACGGGGGCCCTGCTGCCGCAGCCACGCCGGCGGGGCCCCCGGCAATCCCCCCCCCCCCCCCGCTCTTCCGCCCTCACCCCCACCCTCTTCCTCTTCTCCACAGGAGCCGCACGATGGGACGCCTCGCACAGACCGACGGCCTCACCGAGATCCAGCGGGACATCCTCGCCACCGTGCGGGATTTCGTCGACAAGGAGATCATTCCGGTCGCGACCGAGCTGGAGCACCGGGACGAGTACCCGACCGCCATCGTCGAGGGGATGAGGCAGCTCGGCCTCTTCGGCCTCACCATCCCCGAGGAGTACGGCGGCCTCGGGGAGTCGCTGCTGACCTACGCCCTGGTGGTGGAGGAGATCGCCCGCGGCTGGATGTCGGTATCCGGAATCGTCAACACCCACTTCATCGTCGCGCACATGATCAACGCGCACGGCACCCAGGAGCAGAAGGACTACTTTCTGCCGAAAATGGCGGCCGGCGAGATCCGCGGCGCCTTCTCGATGTCCGAGCCGGGCCTCGGCTCCGACGTTTCCGCGATCTCCACCAAGGGGGTCCGGGACGGCGACTGCTACGTCCTCAACGGCCAGAAGATGTGGCTCACCAACGGCGGCACCTCCACCCTGGTCGCGGTGCTCTGCAAGACCGACGAGGGCGGCAGCACCCCGTACAAGAACATGACCACCTTCCTGATCGAGAAGACGGCGGGCTTCGGCCCGAACCCGTCCGTCCCCGGCCTGACCGTGCCCGGGAAGATCGAGAAGATGGGATACAAGGGCGTCGACACCACCGAGCTGGTGCTGCAGGACGTCCGCGTCCCGGCCGACCGCGTCCTCGGCGGCGTCCCGGGCCGGGGCTTCTACCAGATGATGGACGGCGTCGAGGTCGGCCGGGTCAACGTGGCCGCCCGCGGCTGCGGCGTCGCCCGCCGCGCCTTCGAACTGGGCGTCTCCTACGCCCAGCAGCGCTCCACCTTCGGCAAGAAGATCGCCGAGCACCAGGCGATCCAGTTCAAGCTCGCCGAGATGGCCACCAAGGTGGAGGCCGCCCACCAGATGATGGTGATGGCCGCCCGGAAGAAGGACGGCGGCGAGCGCAACGACCTGGAGGCGGGGATGGCCAAGTACCTCGCCTCCGAGTACTGCAAGGAGGTCGTCGAGGACGCCTTCCGCATCCACGGCGGCTACGGTTTCTCCAAGGAGTACGAGATCGAGCGCCTCTACCGGGAGGCCCCGATGCTGCTCATCGGTGAAGGTACTGCGGAGATCCAGAAGATGATCATCGGACGCCGGCTGCTGGAGGAGTACCGCATCGCGGAGTGACCCCCGGGCGGGGGACGCGCCGAGCGGGGGTCTCCCCGGGCAGGCGACTCAACCGACCCGGTGACGGCCGGTCGACGGGCGTGCGGGCCCGTCCCGGCACCGCGCCGTGCCACCAGGAACCCCGGCCTGGTCCGCCGGGAGTCCGGCACGGCCTTCCGGAAGCGGCCGCAGGGCGTACAACTGCTGTCACACGCCCGGCGGCCGCTTCCGCGCGTCCGCGACACGCCCTTGGCGGTCCCCGGTTCCTCCGGGACGCCCGTTGAGACAAGAGTCACCGGCCTCGTCAGGACCCTTGGGAACCGGACCGGGGCGAGCTACGGTCGTACACACAGAAGGCGCGCGAACGCCGCGCACAGGACACATGAACGAGCAGGCGGGTTGCCCACCCACCGTGTGCTCCCGATAGCATCCACCGGGACAGCAGCCGTCCCTTTATTACTCGATCCCCGCGGTGGCCCCCGTCCAGCGGCCATGATCCCCCGCGACAAAGGTCTTCGATGCCCATCAGCCCGTCCCCTCACACCTCCGTCCCGGAAGGCGATGCCCTCGCCGCTCCGACGGCCGGTCGGCGACCCCGCGTGACCATCGCGCGCGGAGCCACCCCCTGGTTCGTCCCCACCCTCGCCACGGCCGCCGTGACCACCGCGCTCACCCGGCGCAGCGGCAAGTGGGCCCTGGCGGCGGTACCCGCCTGCGCGCTCGGCGCGGGCATGCTGTGGTTCTTCCGCGACCCCGAGCGTGAGATCGGCACGGGCAGAGTGATCTCCCCCGCCGACGGCGTGGTGCAGAGCATCGACGCCTGGCCGGACGGCCGCACCCGGGTCGCGATCTTCATGAGCCCGCTCAACGTCCACGTGAACCGCGCGCCGCTGCCGGGCACGGTCACGTCGGTCGAGCACGTGGCGGGCGGCTTCGTGCCCGCGTTCAACAAGGACAGCGACCAAAACGAGCGGGTCGTCTGGCACTTCGACACCGAGCTCGGCGACATCGAGATGGTGCAGATCGCGGGGGCCGTGGCCCGCCGGATCGTGCCGTACGTCGAGGCCGGAACCAAGGTCGAGCAGGGCGATCGGATCGGTCTGATCCGGTTCGGGTCCCGGGTCGACACCTACCTGCCGGCCGGCGTCGAGGTCGGCGTCGAGGTCGGCCAGAAGACCACAGCCGGGGTGACGCGCCTTGACCGTGACTGATCCTGAGACGATCGTCGGCCTGGACGACGAGGAGACGGTTCTGCGCCGCCGCCGCTGGGCGCGCGACCGCGAGCTGCGTGCTCCGCGTTCTCCGCAGCACCTGTCCACCGCCGACTTCCTGACCCTGGGGAACGCCGTCTGCGGCTTCCTGGCGATCTACTCGATCACCACCGGGGTCCTGGTCCCGCACATCACCAACCCGGACGTCGCTCCGGACCGGCACAGCGCCGCCACCGCGGTGACGCTGCTGCTGATCGGCTCGATGTGCGACCTCTTCGACGGGCTGGTGGCGCGCAAGCTGCGCTCCTCCGCCCTCGGGGCCGAACTCGACAACCTGGCCGACCTGATCAGCTTCGGCATCGCGCCGGCCTACTTCGTCGCGGTCTGGGGCATGGTCTCGCCGGGCTCCGACAGCCGGCTCTCCGCCCTGATCGCACTGACGGTCCTGCTGTCGGTGGTGCTGCGGCTGGCCCGCTTCTCGGCCGTGAAGATGCGCCCGGGGGTGTTCCAGGGCATGCCCTGCCCGATGGGCGCCATGACGGTGATCGCCATCGTGCTGCTGGACCCGCCGTTCCTGCCCGGCCTGCTGGCCATCGCGGGCACCGCGTACCTGATGATGAGCCGCATCGAGTACCCGAAGCCGCAGGGGCTGCTGGCCACCGCCACGCTCTGCTGGATCGTGGTCTCGATCGGCTGCCTGGCGGCCTGGGCGACCGGCCTGCCCGGCGGCGACATGCTGCTGCACATCGGCGCCTTCGCCCAGATCACGCTGGCCGCGATGGCTCCGCTGCTGGTCATCCGCCGCAAGGTGGGCCAGAAGGTCGGCGACGTCCGCGCCCGCCGCGCGGAGTCCCGGATCGGCTGACCGGCCGCACGCGCGACCGCATGACGGAGGGCCCGGATCCACTGGATCCGGGCCCTCCGTCATGTCCTGGGCCCTGAGCCCTGGAGCCTGGGGACCGCCGGCCGGGTTACGCCCCGCCGCGGTGGACGCTGAACGCCGAACGGCGGGCCGCGCGGGCCACGCCCGGGTCCGGGTGGACACCGGAGACGGCGGTCAGCACCGAGGCGGCCCGGGGGTGCCTGGACTGCCTGGCGCGGGCGAACAGCCGGACCGGGTCACCCGCCGAGGCGCCCTCGACATGGCCGACCAGCAGATCCGTCTCCCCGTGGTCGAGTACGGCGGCGGCGGTGTCCACCCAGAGCCAGGCGGCGTCCTCCGCGCCCAGCACATCGGCCGGGGAGACCCCCTCGTCCGACTGCTCGGCCAGCCAGAGCAGCGCGTACGGGCGCAGCACCGGCTCGTCCACCGCGGCGCGGACGGCCTGTTCGGCGGTGCTGCCGGCCACCCGGAGCGCCTCGAAGGCCAGGCCGCGGACCAGCGCGTCGTCGCCCTGGGCGGCGTCCAGCAGCTCGGCCACGGCCCGGTCGGCCGGACGGGCGGCGACCCAGGCGCGGAACTCGGCCCGGGCCGGGCCCGGCGAGTAGTCGGCGCAGGCGTTGAGCAGTTCGAAGGCGCTCTGCTCGATGTGGCCGGCGGCGGTCTGCGCGACGGTGCAGATCTCCTCCAGCTTGGCCCGCACCGCCCAGTGCCCGAGCGGCGAGAGTTCGGCGGCCTCGTCCCGGCGGACCACGGCGCCGACGGCGGCCAGGCCGTCCAGCATCCAGTCCAGGACGGCGGCGACGTCGGACGGCGCGGCCGGGGTGTCGATCTGCGGCTCGCGGCAGGTGCCGCGGACGGCGGACACGGCGGAGGCGGCGTGCGGGATGGGCGAGAGGCCCAGCGCACCGGCGCCACCGCCGACCCGGCGCTCGTCCAGGCCCCGGCGCAGCAGCTCCAGCAGTTCGCTGTCGGCGACCGGGCCGGCCACCAGGTGCAGGAAGGAGAGCAGCTGTGGTGCCTGGTCGACGGCCTGCCCGGCGAGCACCGCGAAGACGCCGCGCAGCGCGGCGGGCGGGACGGGGGCGAGCAGCGTCCAGGCGTCGAACAGCGCCGACCAGCCGCGGACCACGGCCTCGTCGTCGTGCTCCCAGGCGTGCAGGCGCCAGCCGGGGGCGGCGCCGCCGTCCCTGGCCTCGACCAGGCCGACCAGCAGGGCCTGGCCCCAGGCCCGGGCCGCGGCGCCCACCGTCATGGCGAGTGCCCGGCCGGCGGCGCGGGCGTCCTCGGGGAGCAGTTCGCCGCGCTTGTCGACCTCGGAGAGTTCGCCGGCCCAGCGGGCGATCCGGACGGCGTCGACGAGCATCCGACGGGCCAGCGGAGCGAGCTCGGCGGGGGCCGGGAAGCCCTCCGGTACGGGGACCCGGCCTCGGCCGGGAGCGGGTGCGGGGCCTCGTCGGCGGGGTACGCCGGGAGCGCCCGGCCTGATGCCGGCGGGGCGGTGGGCCGTTCCGGGGAGACGGGTCACCGTCGCACCGGTACCGATCGTCGGCGGGAGCGGGGCATCACGGTCGCGCGGGTTCCGAGACGTCACGTCGAGCAGTCTTCCCCTTGTACCGGCCTTCTGTCACATCCGGTTGGCCACGGACTCCGGAAGGGCGGTCGCGGCGGGTCGACAAGATCGGGCAACAGAGGCCAAACCGCCTGGCCGGATCTGCATGACGCGAACACGCCAGGTCAGAGCGGTCGGCCGGCCGGGCCGGAGGAAGCTGCCGGACGGCCGGCCGGAGCCGTCGTCAGAGCAACGGCGTGAGCCAGCGGCGCAACAGCTCTTCATAGCGGTCGGGGTCGGCGTTCCAGAGGGCGGCGTGGTCGGCGCCGGGGAAGGCCTGGAGGCTGACCAGGTCGAAGCGGCGGTCGGCGAGCCGGGCGGCGGCCCGCCAGGGCGCCACCGGGTCGTCGGGGCTGTGCAGCACCATGGTGGGCACCCGCAGGTCGGTGCCCTCGGCGAGCCGCGCGAAGTCGGCCAGGTCCACCCCGGTCCGGCCCTCGGCGGCGAGCGCGCCCGGCCCGGCGGCCGTACGGCCGAACCCGGCCCGGGTGGCGCCCCGGCGGGCGAAGACCGGCCGGTCGAGCACCGGGGAGTCCAGTACCAGGCCGCTGATCGCCGAGGTCCAGGCGGACCGGGCGGCGGTCTGCAGCACCATCGTGGCGCCGAGCGACCAGCCGTGTAGGACGACCCGGCCGGCGCCGCTGTCCAGGGCCAGCCGCACTGCCGCCTCGACGTCCCGCCACTCGGTCTCGCCGAAGTCGTCGAGGCCGTCCGGCGCGGCCGGCGCGCCCCGGTCTCCCCGGTAGGTGACGGCGAGGGCGGGCAGACCGAGACGGTGCAGCACGGGCAGCACCGGGAGCGTCTGCTGCCGGTCGGCGCCCGGGCCGTGCACCAGGATCACCCAGGTGCCGCGTTTGCCGTCGAGCCGCCAGGCGGGCAGGGCGCCCAGCTCACCCTCGGCGGCGGTCTCGGCGTAGGGCAGGCCGAGCGCGCCGGTCGGGTCGCCGAGGTGGACCCGGGGGGTGAAGCGGACCTCGGTGCCGGGCGTCAGGGCGCCCCGGTCGGCGCGGACCAGTCGGCGGGTGACGCCCTGTTCGTCGGCGTGCAGGATCTCGTCGACCACCGCGTGGCCGCCCTCGTCCCACTCGACGGCCCAGCGGCCGGGGCGGGTGCTCTCCGGGCTGCGGGTGAAGGTGGCCCGCCCGACGGCCAGGCTCCGCACCGTGACGGGGCCCGCCTGCGGCCGGGAAACGGCCGCCGGGTGGAGCATCCGCCGGACGGCCCTGCGCCCGGCCAGCAGTACGGCGGCCCCGGTGCCGACGGCGGCGGCCGCCACGGCGGCCGCGGTTCCCCAACGCATATCGCTCCCCGCTCTGTTGATCGCGGACTGGGCACCCACCAGTCCACTCGCGGGACCGGACCGGGGCCACCGGGCATGGGCCGACCGGGTGTCACGCCGGACGGGACAGCGGGGGCCGCGGCCTCCACCTGCGGCCGGGCGATCGCGCCCTCTCCGCACCCCCGCGACACCGACCCGCGGAGGCGGCGCGCGGGCGGGCCGTGTGACCAACCCCTCCGTGACCTTGGTTGACTCCCGGTTCGGCCGCGTGATGGGATCCTTCAGCCAAACGGAGGCATGCAGAGGAAGCCGGTGCGAGTCCGGCGCGGTCCCGCCACTGTCACCGGGGAGCACGCTCGGATCAATTCCCTCCTTGCCCGCCAACAGGCAGGAGGGGCCCATCGGCGGGCCGTCAGAAGCCGCTGGAGGCTCCGGGGGTGTGTCGGACCCGGAAGCCAGGAGACTCTCGCCGCCGGTACGTCGATCCAGGGCGCGGACCCTGAGTGAGGACACGCACGCGATGCAGGCTGCCCCGACCGCCCGCCCCCTCTGCCGCCCTTCGCCGTGCGCCCGCTGACCCGCGCGGCCGCCTTCGCGCTGGGCGCCGTCGCGGGACATCTCGCCGACGCCCGCTTCGCCGATCCCCGGCGCGGCCACCCGGTGGCCGCCTTCGGCAGCGCGGCGGGCCGGCTGGAGAAGACGCTCTGGCGCGACGACCGCGCCGTCGGCACCGCCTACACCGCGCTCTGCGTGGGCACCGTCGCGGCCGGGGCGGTGGCCGCCGAACGCGCCCTGGGCCGGCGGCCGCTCGGCCGCGCCGCGCTGACCGCCGCCGCGACCTGGACGGTGCTCGGCGGCACCTCGCTCACCCGGGAGGCCAGGACCATCGGCCGCTCGCTCGCCGCGGGCGATCTGACGGCGGCCCGGGAACGGCTGCCGCATCTGTGCGGGCGCGACCCGAGCGCGCTGGACGAGCAGCAGATCGCCCGCGCGGTGGTCGAGTCGGTCGCCGAGAACACCGCCGACGCCGTGGTGAACGCCCTGGTCTGGGGCGCGCTCGCGGGCACGCCCGGGCTGCTGGCGTTCCGCGCCGTCAACACGCTGGACGCGATGGTCGGCCACCGCTCGCCGCGCTACGCCCGGTTCGGCTGGGCCTCGGCCCGGCTGGACGACGTGGCGGGCTGGCCGGGCGCCCGGCTGACCGCGCTGCTCACCGTGGCCGCCGCGCCCGAGCCCCGGACGGCCTGGCGGATCTGGCGCCGGGACGGCTCCGCGCACCCGAGCCCCAACGCGGGCCAGGCCGAGTCCGCGTTCGCGGGCGCGGTCGGCGTGCGGCTGGGCGGCACCCTCGCGTACGGGGAGCGGGTGGAGCACCGGCCGGTGCTGGGCGGCGAACTGCGGCCGGTGACGGTGGACGACATCGAGCGGGCCTGCCGGCTCTCCCGCCGGGTGGGCCTGCTGGCCCTGGGCACGGCCGTCGCCGGGCACGCGGCGGTCCGGGCCGCCACAGGAAGCCGGACCGTCCTGGGACGGAAGAAGAGGAGGAGCGCATGAGCAACGCACTGCTGGTCGCCGGGACGACCTCGGACGCCGGCAAGACCGTGGTCACCGCGGGCATCTGCCGCTGGCTGGCCCGGCAGGGTGTCCGGGTGGCGCCGTTCAAGGCGCAGAACATGTCGCTGAACTCCTTCGTCACCGCCGGCGGCGCCGAGATCGGCCGCGCCCAGGCGATGCAGGCGCAGGCGGCCCGGGTGGAGCCCGAGGCGGCGATGAACCCGGTGCTGCTCAAGCCGGGCGCGGACGGCCGCAGCCAGGTCGTGCTGCTCGGCCGCCCGGTCGCCGAGGTGGGCGCGCTGGACTACCGCGAGCGCAAGCCGGTGCTGCTGGAGCGGGCCCTGGAGTGCCTGGCGGACCTGCGCAGCCGCTACGACGTGGTGGTCTGCGAGGGGGCCGGGTCGCCCGCCGAGATCAATCTGCGCGACCGGGACATCGCCAACATGGGTCTGGCCACCGCCGCCGGGCTGCCGGTGGTGGTGGTCGGGGACATCGACCGCGGCGGGGTGTTCGCCGCCATGTACGGGACGCTGGCGCTGCTGTCCGCCGAGGACCAGCGCCATGTGACGGGCTGGTTCGTCAACAAGTTCCGGGGCGACGCCCGGCTGCTGGCGCCCGGGCTGGAGATGCTGGACCGGCTGACCGGCCGCCCGGTGCTCGGCACCCTGCCGATGCTGCCCGGGCTCTGGCTGGACGCCGAGGACTCGCTGGACCTGTCCACCGTGGTGGACCGCGCCGAAAACCGCGGGCCGGTCGGCGCGGACGTGCTGCGGGTGGCCGTGGTGCGCTTCCCGAGGCTGTCCAACTTCACCGACGTGGACGCGCTGGTGCAGGAGCCCGGGGTGCTGGTCCGCTGGGCCACCCGGCCCGAGGAGCTGGCCGACGCCGACCTGGTGATCCTGCCCGGCACCCGGGCCACCGTCGCCGACCTGGCCTGGCTGCGCGAACGTGGTCTGGAGCCGGCCCTGAAGGCACGGGCCGCCGCCGGGCGGCCGGTTCTCGGTGTCTGCGGCGGCTACCAGATGCTGGCGCGCGGCATCGTGGACGAGGTCGAGTCCGGGGCCGGCGAGGTGGCCGGGCTCGGGCTGCTGCCGACGCGTGTCCGGTTCGGGGCCGCGAAGGTGCTCGGCCGTCCGGTCGGCGAGGCGTACGGGCAGCGGGTCGAGGGGTACGAGATCCATCACGGTGTGGTGGCCGTCGAGGGGGGAGACCCCTTCTTCTCCGACGGCCGGGGCCGCGCTCTGGACGGCTGCCGGGTGGGCGCGGTCTGGGGCACGACCTGGCACGGCGCACTGGAGAACGACGGGTTCCGTCGCGAACTGCTGCGCGAGACCGCCGAGTTGGCCGGCCGGGCGTTCGTTCCCGCGCCGGACACCTCGTTCGCCGCGGCGCGCGAGGCCCGGCTGGACCGGCTGGGGGACCTGATCGAGGAGCACGCGGACACCGACGCGCTGTGGAAGCTGATCGAGGGCGGGGTGCCGGCCGCGGGGTCGCTGCCGTTCCTGCCGCCCGGAGCGCCTGAGGAGGCCGACAAGGCATGAGTGACGTCCGCTACCCCTTCACCGCGATCGTCGGTATGGCCGACCTGCGGCTCGGACTGCTGCTCAACGCGGTCTCCCCGGCCGTCGGCGGCGTGCTGGTGCGCGGCGAGAAGGGCACCGCCAAGTCGACCATGGTGCGCGCGCTGGCCGGCCTGCTGCCGTCCATCGCCACCGTCGACGGCTGCCGCTTCGCCTGCGACCCGGCCGCGCCCGACCCGCAGTGCCCGGACGGCGCGCACGCCGGCGCCACGGCCTCCGGCCGTCCGGCCCAGCTGGTCGAGCTGCCGGTCGGCGTCTCCGAGGACCGGATCGTCGGCTCGCTGGACCTCGAACGGGCGCTCGCCGAGGGCGTCAAGGCGTACGAGCCGGGGCTGCTGGCGCGGGCGCACCGGGGCGTGCTCTACATCGACGAGGTCAACCTGCTCCAGGACCACGTGGTGGACCTACTGCTGGACGCCGCCGCGATGGGCCGCTCCTACGTGGAGCGCGAGGGCGTCTCGGTGCGGCACGCGGCCCGGTTCCTGCTGGTCGGCACGATGAACCCGGAGGAGGGCGAGCTGCGCCCGCAGCTGCTCGACCGGTTCGGCCTGACCGTGGAGATCGCCGCCACCCGCGACCCGGCGGAGCGCGCCGAGGTGGTCCGCCGCCGCCTGGCGTACGACGCCGACCCGGCCGGGTTCGCCGCCCGGTTCGCCGAGGACGAGCGGGCGCTCGCCGAACGGATCACCACCGCACGGGAGTTGCTGCCCAAGGTCGAACTGGCCGATGTGGCGCTGCGTCAGATCACCGCCGTCTGCGCGGCGTTCGAGGTGGACGGGCTGCGGGCGGACATCGTGATGGCCCGTACCGCCGTCGCGCTGGCCGCCTGGGCGGGCCGGACGGAGGTGCTGGAGGAGGACGTCCGCAAGGCCGCCCGGCTGGCCCTGCCGCACCGCCGCCGGCGCAACCCGTTCGACGCGCCCGGCCTGGACGAGGAGCAGCTCGACCGGACCCTGGAGGAACACGCCGACCCGGAGCCCGAGCCCGCGTCGCAGCCCGAGCCGCAGCCGGAGGACGGGCCCGAGGGCGGCCCCGAGGGCGACGGACCCGACCCGGACGGCGGTCCGGACGGGGGCGGCCCCGACGGCGGTGGCGGCGCACCCGAGCCGACCGGGCCGACCGGCCCGGACGCGCCCGGCGCCGAGGCACCCGCCCCCGAACCCGGACCGGCCCCGGAGCAGACGCCCGAGCAGGCGCCCGTGCCCGCACAGCACCCCGCCCCCGCGCGCGAGTCCGCGCCGGTGGCCGCCGGGGAGCCGTACCGGACCAGGCTGTTCAAGGTGGACGGCACCGGGCGCGGGGCCCAGGGCCGCCGCTCCCCCGCCGAGACCGACGGCGGCCACACCATCCGCGCCCGGCGCCCGCAGGGGCGGCTGGCCCGGCTGCACCTGAGCGCCACCCTGCAGGCCGCCGCGCCGCACCAGGCGGCGCGCGGGCGGGCGTCCCGCGCGCTGGTGCTGCACAAGGACGACTTCCGCGAACAGGTCCGCCAGGGCCGGGAGTCCAACCTGGTGCTGTTCCTGGTGGACGCCTCCGGCTCGATGGCGGCCCGGCAGCGGATGACCGCCGTCAAGGGCGCCGTGCTCTCGCTGCTGATGGACGCCTACCAGCGGCGCGACAAGATCGGCATGATCACCTTCCGGGGCGCGTCCGCCGAGCTGGCGCTGCCCCCCACCTCCTCGGTCGAGGTCGGCGCCGCCCGGCTGGAGTCGCTGCCCACCGGCGGACGCACCCCGCTGGCGGCCGGGCTGCTGCGCGCGCACGAGGTGCTGCGGGTGGAGCGGATGCGCGACCCCGACCGCCGTCCGCTGCTGGTCGTGGTGACCGACGGCCGCGCCACCGGCGCCCGGGACGCCGTCGCGCAGTCCCACCGCGCGGCCGCCCTGTTCGCCGCCCAGGGCGTGGCGAGCGTGGTGCTGGACTGCGAGACCGGCCCCGTCCGGCTCGGCCTCGCCCGGACGCTGGCCGCCCGGCTCGGCGCCTCCGCCGTTACCTTGGACGAGCTGCGGGCCGAAGGCGTGGCCTCGCTCGTCCGCGACAACCGTGCAACCACGATGCGAAAGGCGGCCTGAACCCCATGCCCAAGGGAGTGCCCGAGAACGTCCCCGACGACGGCCTGACGACCCGTCAGCGCCGTACGCTGCCGATCACCGCCGTGCACACCGGCCCCGGCAAGGGCAAGTCCACGGCCGCGTTCGGCATGGCGCTGCGGGCCTGGAACCAGGGCTGGCCGGTCGGGGTGTTCCAGTTCGTCAAGTCCGCCAAGTGGAAGGTCGGCGAGGAGAACGCGCTGCGCGTCCTCGGCGCCTCCGGCGAGGGCGGCACGGTGGCCTGGCACAAGATGGGCGAGGGCTGGTCCTGGGTGCAGCGCTCCGCCGAGATGGAGATGGACAGCGAGGCGGCGGCCAAGGAGGGCTGGGAGCAGGTCAAGCGCGACCTGGCCGCCGAGACCTACCGCTTCTACGTGCTGGACGAGTTCACCTACCCGATGCACTGGGGCTGGATCGACGTGGACGAGGTGCTGACGGTGCTGAGGGACCGCCCGGGCAGCCAGCACGTGGTCATCACCGGCCGGTACGCGCCCGAGGCGCTGACCGAAGTCGCCGACCTGGTCACCGAGATGACCAAGGTCAAGCACCCCATGGACGCCGGCCGCAAGGGCCAGCGCGGTATCGAGTGGTAGTCGCAGGTACGTGAACATTCCCCGTCTCGTCGTCGCCGCGCCGTCCTCCGGCTCGGGCAAGACCACCGTCGCCACCGGCCTGATCGCGGCGCTCGCCGCCCGTGGGCTGGCGGTCTCGCCGCACAAGGTGGGCCCGGACTACATCGACCCGGGCTACCACGGCCTGGCCGCCGGCCGCCCGGGCCGCAACCTGGACGCCTTCATGTGCGGGCCGGAGCGGATCGCGCCGCTCTTCCTGCACGGCGCGGCCGGGGCGGACGTGGCGGTGGTCGAGGGCGTGATGGGGCTCTTCGACGGGGCCTCCGGGCGCGGGGAGCTAGCGTCCACCGCGCACGTCGCCAAGCTGCTGCGGGCGCCCGTGGTGCTGGTGGTCGACGCCTCCTCGCAGTCCCGCTCGGTGGCCGCGCTGGTGCACGGCTTCGCCTCCTGGGACCCGGAGGTCCGCCTCGCCGGGGTGATCCTCAACCGGGTCGCCTCCGACCGGCACGAGCACCTGCTGCGCGAGGCCCTGGAGGAGGGCTCCGGCGTGCCCGTGCTGGGCGCGGTGCGCCGCTCGGCGGCGGTCGCCACGCCGTCCCGCCACCTCGGCCTGATCCCGGCCGTGGAGCGCTCGGCCGAGGCCCTGCGGGCCGTCGCGGACATGGGCGAACTGATCGGCCGGTCGGTCGATCTGGACGCGGTGCTGGCACTGGCCCGGACCGCTCCCCCGCTGGACGACGCGCCGTGGGACCCGGCCGCCGAGGTGGCGCCGGTGCCCGGCACGCCCCGGATCGCGGTGGCCGGCGGCGCCGCGTTCTCCTTCTCGTACGCCGAGAACGCCGAACTGCTGACCGCCGCCGGCGCCGAGGTGGTGCCGTTCGACCCGCTGCACGCCGGCGCGCTGCCCGAGGGCACGGCGGGGCTGGTGATCGGCGGCGGCTTCCCCGAACTGTACGTCCGCGAGCTGAGCGGCAACACCGCGCTGCGCGGGGCGATCGCCGCGTTCGCCGCCTCGGGTGCGCCGATCGCCGCCGAGTGCGCCGGACTGCTGTACCTGGGACGGGAGCTGGACGGCCTGCCGATGTGCGGCGTGCTGGACACCGCGGCCCGGATGACCGAGCGGCTCACCCTCGGCTACCGGGAGGCGGTGGCGCTGCACGACTCGCCGCTCGGCCCGGCCGGCACCCGGGTACGGGGGCACGAGTTCCACCGCACGGTCTGCGAGCCCGGCGCGGGCGAGCGGCCGGCCTGGGGCTGGCGGCTGCCGGCCGGCCCGCGCACCGAGGGCTTCGCGGGTACGGGTACGGGGGCGGGCCAGGTGCACGCCTCCTACCTGCACCTGCACTGGGCCGGATCGCCACAGCTGGCCGCCTCGTTCACGGCGGCGGCCGCCGCGCACGGTTAGGGTCCCGGGATGGTCCGGCTCAGGTGATCGTCCTCAACGAGGCTGCAGTCGAGTACCGCGACCACGAAGCCGGTTTGCCGCAGTCCAGGCAGGTACGGTCGGGGCGCACGGCGATGGAGCGGAGCCGCTTCAAGGACCTCAGGACTCGACTCTCCCCTCCCTCTCGGCGACTTGGCAGTCCTTCACTTCCCCCGTCCAGCAGGGTGAGTGAGGCCGACAGCCGGGTAGGTGACTGTTAGCCTGAACCAACCGCTACGGGAGAAACGGATGGCCCTGATGGTCGGTTCCGAGGGAGTGCGCGCTGCGATTGCCGCGCAGATCGAGGAGTTCGCGCAGGGCGGCAACGGCGCGGGGGTGCGCAGCGTCCTGGTCAAGGCCCTCGGTGACCCCCAACTCACCGTCGCGCACCAGGCAGACCGTGTACTGCCCGCGGCAAGCCTCGCGAAGATGATTCTGGGAGTCGCCCTCTTCGAGTCGGGCGAGCATGGCGACCTCGATCTGGACGCACGCGTCCGGATCGGCGATCTGCCCAGCACGATGTACCCGAGCGTGCTACAGGCGTTCGATCCCGATTCGACCGTCACCATCCGGGAGTTGTGCGGGCTCTCCCTGGTGACGAGCGATAACCCGGCAGCCGAGCACATCCGCTCGGTACTGGGGCAGGACCGGATCGACTCCGCGATCAAGAACCTTCGGTTGAACTCGACGGTCTTTCCGGTCGGCTTCTCCGAGCGGGAGCTCGGGCCGCTGGGACGAGCCAACACCACGACCGCAGAGGACATGATGCGGTTGATCGAGTACATCGACCAGAAGCCCCATTTGGAGCCGCTCCGCCGCTACCTGGTCAACTACCTGCGGAACGACAGGATTCCCTCCCGCCTGGACGATGACGTCCCGGTTCGGCACAAGACCGGCAGCCTTCGAGGCGTGGTCAACGATGCCGGCATCGTTCTGCATCCGTACACCCCCATCGCCATGGTCTTCCTGACGGACGGTCAGTCCGATAACGTTCGCACGGCGCAGGAGATCGGGGAACTCTCCGATCGGATCGTCCGAATCATCACAGACGGGGCAACGCTCTGACGCTGCCTGCGGGGGTCGCACATGGCTGTGTCGCGGGAGCAACAACTACGCAAGGTCCTGGTGCTGGTCAACGTCCTGGCGCTGACCACGGGCCTGGCGTGTGTCGTGGCCGCTTCACTGCTGACCCACCAGCAGGTTCTCGCCACCGTCCTCAGCCTCATCGGCGGCGCCTTCGTGTCGGCGGCAGTGGTGACCCTGGCGATCGGATCGCTCACGGTACGCGAGACCACCGAGCAGGTGGACAGCGCGGTGCTTCGCGGCATGCAGGACGTCCTCGGCCCGGTGCGCGATCCGCTGTTCTCCGGGGCACTGTCCGCCTATCGATACGACTGTCTGCTCTCACCTCCGCCGACAGGCGACTCTCACCCCGACTACGTCTATCAGAGCTTCCGAATCTCCTACCGGATCGAGACCCTCCCCAAGACGGTGACCATCGCGTGCCTGGCCTCCAACGATGACGCCGGTCTGGATGGTTTCACTGGACCGGAGTGCCTGTTGCGTTGGATGATCGACGACAACCTGGACCCGGACGACCCCGAAATTTTCACCATCGGGGCGGTCCGCGTGGACAACAGGGACTTGGAGCGCAAGCCTCCGACTCACGAGACAGTCTCCGGAGGAAGAGCCAGGATCGACCAGTTCTCGGTACCGCACGACGCCCAGGTAACAGTGGGTCATCTCGTCGAGTTGAGCATCACCGCGCGCAAGTACGTGGGCAACGATCGAAGGATCCGTGTCCAGGCTCAGGTGTTCCGCCACGTCACCGACGCCGAGTACCGGCTCGTCATCGACCCGGCGCTCAGGCCGACCCGCCTGAGTATCAACGCGTCGGAGATCAGCGCGCTCGGCGCTGCCCACGGTGCCAGCGTCCGGGCCACCTTCCCCGCGCCGTTCAACAACTCGGCCGGCCTGATCCAGCTCCCGTTCCCTCTCCAGCCCGGAAGCGTCATGGCGTTCACCATCGATCGCGATGTGTCCTGAGCAGCCCGTTTCAGCTACCGAGTGATCTCCATCGGCGGCCTGCTGCGCCAGGCGTTGCCGGTCCTCGGGTGGCAGCCGGGTTGAGGGAAGGGTCCCCCTCAGCCGGTGGCGCGGACGTAGATGTCGGCGGCACCCGGCAGGCCTCCGGGGACGGTGGCGACGTAGATCCGGCGGCCGGTGGTCGGGCGGGCGTCCGGGGGTGCCGGGGTGGGGGTCGGGGCGGGAGTCGCGGTCGGAGCCGGGACGGGCTCGGGCGTGGCCGGGGCGGGGGTCTGCGTCGCCCCGCACGGCTCCGTCTCCTCGTCCCCGCTCCCCTCGCCGTCCTCGCCCGCGCACTCGCTCGGGCCCGCGCCCTCGGCCTGGAGGCCGGGCGGGGCCGGGGAGACGACGGGCCCGGTGTCGGACGCGCTGCCGGGCGCGGCCGCCGGTACCGCCGCCGTGGGCGCCGGGTCCGGCGGGGCGTCGGGGGCGGACGACGGCAGGTCGGTGCGCGGCTCCGGCAGTTCCGGCGCCTCGGCCGGTTCGTCGCCGCCGAGGGCCTCCGCCAGGTCGGGCGGCAGCGGCGCGCTGGGGCCGGGGGCGGGCAGGTCGTAGGTCCGCAGGAAGTCGCCGACCCCGACGTTCCGGCCGCCGCCGAGCCGGTAGTGCAGATAGGCCACCGGAACGCCGTCCGCGGTGCGCGTGTACACCGCCCCGACGGGCACGTAGTACGGCCCCGCGCCCGGGTGCTGGGACGGATGCAGACCGGCCAGCAGTTCGGCGCGGTCGCGGTCGGTCTCGGGCGTCTCCCGTCCGAGCGTCAGCGCGTTGACGCCCCGGACCATCAGCGCCGCCGCGACCGCCACGCAGAGCACCAGCCCCACCGCGACCGTGCGCCGCAGCACCGGGCGCCCGTGCAGCGCCGGCCAGGAGTCGCTGGGCATCCGCTCGCCCGGCGCCCCTCCCGACAGCCCGCCCGTGCGCGCTCCGCCCGGCCGTTCCGCTTCCTTCACCGCTCCCGATCCCCCGCCCTGTCGGCACGCCCGAGGCACTCACCGTGCCGTCGGCCCGGCCGCCATGTTCTCGCATCGCTCTCGCAGTGCTCGACGTGGACCGGCCGCTCGAAGTTCCGGGTCGTACCGATCGGCCCGGTCAGCCGGGGTAGGCCGGAGCCACCGCCGCTTCGAGCACCCGCCGGGACTGCCCGGTTCCGTCCGCCGGAACGGTCCACAGATCCGCCCCGAAGTCGCCGGGAAGCGCGTAGAGCAGGGTCGAGGCGTCCGACCAGACCGCCTGGTCGTCGATGCTGCGCTGCTCGGCGGTGGCGGTCTCGGTCATGGTGGCGAGGTCGAGCACGTAGAGCCGCCAGGGCGCGTCCTCGGGCAGGCCGGGGACGCGCCGCTTGTACGCGATCCGGGTGCCGTCCGGGGAGAGCGAGGGGCACTCGACGTTCTGGTGGAGGGTGGTGAGGCGGCGGGCGGCGAGGTCGCCGCGGACGAGGTAGGTCTGGCCGCCGGTGGCCAGGGTGGCGTAGAAGAGGTCGTCGTCGGCGAAGGTGACCCCCCAGATGTTGACGTCGTGCGCCTGGTACGGGTGGCCGTCCTTGATCACGTCGAAGGTCTCCAGGTTGTCCCGGAGGTTCCCGTCGCGGACGTCGACGATCGAGGTCCGGGTGGAGAAGTCGGTACCCGCGTAGGAGTCCCCGCTGACGAAGACCGTCCAGGCGGCGAGGTGGCCGGAGGGTGAGACCCGGGAACGGGTCGGGATGCCGGCGGCCGGGAAGGAGCGGAGTTCGCGCAGGTGGTCGTCGAGCAGGACGGCCCGGTAGCTGTCCTGCAGCGTCCCGCGCTCGGCCTGGAGGCAGACGCCCGTCCCGGCCGCCGCGTAGAAGCGCAGGCACTGGACGCCGGAGGCGGTGCGCGGGCCGTCGGGGTGGTCGGCGGGGACGGTGGCGAGCTCGTCGCGGTGCGGCCCCCAGGCGAGGTTGCGGAACACCAGCTGCCGTCCGTCGGAGGGTCGGCCGAGCGAGACCGGGCCGGTGGTGACGACCGGCCCGCCGGGCTGCGCCTGGTCCCGGCGGGCCGAGCGGTCGGCGGCGTACAGCACGGCGCCGGTGCCGACCGCGCCGAGCAGCAGGACGGCCACCAGCAGGATCAGCACCCTGGTACGGCCGGGGAGTCGGGTCATGAGAGCACCTCGGAGTCGGATCCGGCGCCGGGCCGGGCGTCACGGAGCACGAAGGCCGCCCCGAGCACGCACCCGGCCAGCGCGACCGCCGACCAGGCCAGCGCGGCGGTGCCGCCCACCGCGCTCCACAGGGCACCGAACACCAGCGAGCAGGCGAACCGGGCGAGCGCCTGCCCGGTGCCGACCAGGGCGAGCCCGGCGCCACGCTGTTCGGCCGGCACCGCGTCGGCCGCGGCGGCGGCGAGCACACCGTCGGTCGCCGCGTAGAACGCGCCGTGCAGCACCAGCACGCCGAGCACCGCGGGCAGCCCGTCCAGCGGCGAGAGCAGCAGCCCGTACGCGAGCAGCAGGAGGCCGTGCCCGGCCAGGAAGAGCCGGCGGCGGCCGATCCGGTCGGCGAGCGCCCCGAGCGGGACGGCGAGCAGCAGGAAGGCGGCGGCCGTGCCGAGCGGCAGCAGCGGGAAGAGGTCGGTGGCGAGGCCTAGCCTGCGCTGCACCAGCAGATAGAGGAAGGAGTCACTGACGGTGGTCAGCCCGAGCAGCACCGCGCAGAGCGCCAGCCGGCGCAGCGCGGGCCTCCGCAGCAGGGCGAGGCCTTCACGCAGCGAGGGAGCGGTAGTTGACGCTGCGTCAGCCTGCTGCCGGTTCGGCACGAACAGCAGCAGGACCAGCACCCCGAGCACCGCCACACAGGCACTGACCGCGAACACCGCGTCGTAGCCGTGCCGTTCGCCGCCGTCGGCGAGCAGCGGGCCGCCGGCGAGGCGCAGCACCAGGAACGCGGTGAGCGGTCCGAGCAGCGCGCCCGCCGTGTCCATCGCCCGGTGGACGCCGAACGCCCGCCCCCGGTGCTCGGGTTGGGTCGCCAGCGAGATCATCGCGTCCCGGGGCGCGGTGCGCAGACCCTTGCCGGTGCGGTCGACGGCGAGCACGGCACCGATCAGCGGCACGGTGTGGACGAGCAGCAGCAGCGGTTTGCAGAGCGCCGACAGGCCGTAGCCGACCGCCGCGACCGCCTTGTGCCGGGCCGCGCCGTCCGCGCCGCGCCGGTCGGCGAGATGGCCGCCGGCCAGCCGGACCAGCGCGCTGAACCCGTTCTGGATGCCGTCCAGCAGGCCGAAGCCGAGCGGGGAGAGGCCGAGCCCGGTGAGCAGGTAGAGCGGCAGGACGGCGCTGACCATCTCGGAGGAGACGTCGGTGACCAGGCTGACGGTGCCCAGGACCAGCACGGTGCCGGGCACGGCGGCGGCCCCCCTCCGCCCCGGCCGGTCGGCCGGGGCGGAGGGGGCCTTGGAACCGCGGGATTCCGCGACGTACACGGGCGTCAGTTCCAGATGCCGGTGATGGTGGCGGCGGAGGCGGCGTTGCCCGCGTGGCTGCTCAGCCCGACGAGGTCCTCCAGGGTGCGCAGCACGTTGTAGTGGTTGTAGGTGGTGGCGGTGGTGCTGCCGGGCGTGACGTGCGCGCCGTAGAAGAGGGTCGGGATGCGGTTGCCGGAGAGCTTGTTGTCCTCGTCGAAGGTGAGCACGAGGAGGCTGTTGTGGCTCTGGGCCCAGGCCGCGTACGCGCCGAGCTTGTTCTTGACCCAGGTGTCGCCGGTGGAGACCGAGCAGTCGTGCATGTCGTTGCAGAGGTCGGGCACGACGAAGGAGACCTTCGGCAGCGTGGTGTAGTCGGCCGGGAACTGCGCGAAGGTGTACGCGCTGCTGGTCGGCACGTTGTTGAAGCCGAACCACGGGTTGTGCTTCTGGGCGTAGTTGCCGCTGCTGCAGGTGGTCGAACCCTGGCTCGGCAGGCCCTCGTTGTAGCTGGCCCAGGTCTGGCCGGCGGCGATCAGCTCGGAGCCCAGGTTGGGGGCGGAGAGCGAGCCGACCGGCACGCAGCTGTCGTCCGTACGGCCCTGGGTGGCGCCGGAGAACAGCATGTAGTAGTTGGGCTCGCTGGGGTGGGTGAGCCCGTAGGACTGGGTGAGGGTGGCCCCGCCCGCCTTGAGGGTGCCGTTGATGTACGGCGCGCTGGAGCTGCCGACGACCTGCGAGTAGGCGTGGTTCTCCAGGACGACGACCACCACGTGGTCGGGCGCGGGCAGGGTGGCGGCCTGCGCGGTGCTGCCGGTGGCCGCCCAGAGGCCGAGCGAGCCGGCGACCAGGCCGAGGCCGGCCACGAGGGCGGTGAGCGTGCGGCGGGGGGCCGCCTCGGCGGTTCCTTCGGTGGCTCGTTCGGCGGTCTTCTCGGCGGTCTCTTCGGTGGTCTTCTCGGTGGCGCGGAATCGTGCGAAGGGCATGGTGGTGTCGTCCTCCGTGCGTCGGGACTTCCGGGTTCGGGATTTCCGGGGTTGGAGCGCCGCAAACAGTAGGAGCGCGGCGGTGTCGTGTACCGCACAAGGAAGGTGAAGAACAGACGAACACGGCGATGCCGTCCGCGGTGGCTGTCACAGCCGTCCCGATTGACCCGTCCGTCGCCGCCGTGGTGGGATTCCACGGGCGCCGCCTCCTCTGCGCGGCTTTGTCCCGGGGCCTCGCGGGGCCTCTCGCGGGGCGTCCCGCGAAGCCCGTCAAGCCCGTCAAGCCCGTCGCGCTAGGGAGCGGAACGTGATCGGTCTGGTCGCCGTGACCGCGGCGGGCCGCCCGCTCGCCGAGGAGCTGCACGCGGCCTGGCCGGACGGCAGCGTGGTCGTCCCGGCCGGGCGCGACGCGGACGGGGACCCTCGGGAGATCCTTGACCTCGCGCTGGGCGGCTGCCGGAGACTGGTCTGCTTCGCGCCCGTCGGTCTCGTCGTGCGACTGCTCCTCGACGCGGCCCCCGGCCTGTCGGAGCGGCCCGCCGTGGTCTGCGTCGATCTCGAACGCCGCTTCACCGTCTCGCTGACCGGGGGTCCCGGGGGAGCGGGCGGAGGCGCTGACGGGGGTGCGGCGGCCGACGGGGGCGCGGGCAGCGACGGGGGCGCCGACGAGCTGGCCGGGGAGGTGGCGGCCGTCCTCGGCATCTGGCCGGTGGTCACCGACGGGCCCGCGGCCGACCCGCTCGCCGACGCGACGGAAGCACCCGGCCGCCCCACCGCGCTCCCGGCCCGCCCCGGCGGCCTGCCGCCCCTCCCGCGCCGCAGAGACCTGGTCATCGGGATCGGCGCCCGCCAGGCGACCGAACCCCCGGAGGTGGCCCGGCTCATCCGCCGGACGCTGCTGGAGGCCGGACTGTCCAGCCGCTCCGTCGCCCGGCTCGCGACCCTGGACGGCAAGGGCGACCACCCCGCCGTCCGCTGGGCCTCCGCCCGGATGGGCCTGCCGGTGGACGAGCACCCGGCCGACACGCTCGCGGCCGTCGCGGTGCCGAACCCGTCCGCCGCCGTCGGCAGCGCGGTCGGCACCATGAGCGTGGCGGAGGCCGCCGCGCTGGCGAGTGCGCCGGGTGGCGAGCTCGTCGTCGCCAAACGCAAGTCGGCGACGGCGACGGTCGCGGTGGCCCGCGCCGCGGTGCGCGGCCGGCTCGCCGTCGTCGGCCTGGGCCCCGGGGAGCACGACCTGCTCGTCCCCCGTGCCCTGGCGGAGCTGCGGCGCGCGACGGTGGTGGTCGGCGAACCCGGCGCGGTCGAGCGGATCGCCGGACTGCTGCGGCCGGGAACACGGCGGTCCGCCGTCCCGGACGGCTGTGCGGAGCTCGCCGTCGCACTCGCCTCGCAGCGGCAGGCCGTCGCCCTGGTCGCGCTCGGGGACGGCGCCTCGTACGCGCCGCCGCCCGGGCCGTACGAGCTGCACCGCGTCCCCGGTCTGCCCCTTCCGCCCCCTCCCCCCGTTCCCCCCGTAGGAGACCTCTCATGACCACCGCTGGGCCCGACCTCCGCCACCACGGCGACGCCGAGGTGCGCGCCGACGGGCTCGGTCTGGTCGACCTCGCCGTCAACGTCCGGACCGGCACGCCCCCGTCGTGGCTGCGCGAGCACCTCGCGGCGACCCTCGGAGGTCTCGCCGCCTACCCCGACCAGACCGCCGCCCGGGCCGCCGTCGCCGCCCGGCACGGCCGGCCGGTGGAGGAGGTGCTGCTGACCTCGGGCGCGGCGGAGGCGTTCGTGCTGCTGGCCCGCGTCCTGGCGGCACGTCATATCGTCGTGGTGCACCCGCAGTTCACCGAGCCCGAGGCGGCGCTGCGGGACGCCGGGCACGAGGTGGACCGGGTGCTGCTCGCCCCCTCGGACGGCTTCCGGCTGGGATCCGTGCCTCCCACCGCGGACCTGGTCGTGCTCGGCAACCCGACCAACCCGACCTCCGTCCTGCACCCGGCCGCCGCCGTCGCCGCCCTCGCCCGGCCCGGCCGGACCCTGGTGGTGGACGAGGCGTTCATGGACACCGTGCCCGGCGAGCGCGAATCCCTCGCCGCCGTCCGGGACCTGCCCGGCCAGGTGGTCGTCCTGCGCAGCCTCACCAAGACCTGGGGCCTGGCCGGCCTGCGGATCGGCTACGCCCTCGGCCCGGCGCCGCTGATCGCCGCCCTCGGCGCCGCCCAGCCGCTCTGGCCGGTCTCCACCCCCGCCCTGGCCGCCGCCGAGGTGTGCAGTGCCCCCGCCGCCCTCGCCGAGGCCGAGCGGGCCGCCGCCGAACTGGGCGTCCACCGGGACCACCTGCTGAAGGGGCTCGCCGCGTTCCCGTCCGTCCGGGTGCACGGCGAGCCGGCCGCCTCCTTCGTGCTGATCCGGCTGCCCGGCGCGGCCGTCGTCCGCGAGCGCCTGCGGGACGCCGGCTTCGCCGTCCGCAGGGGCGACACCTTCCCCGGCCTCGGCCCGGACTGGCTGCGCATCGCCGTCCGGGACGAGGAGACGACCGACCGGTTCCTCACCGCCCTGGCCGGCGTCCTCAGCACAGACTGACCGCGCCCCCACCGCCACCCGCCCGGCGGCCACCACTCGCGCACAGACACCGGCGCGGGGCATCGGCGCCATGCCCTCCGGCGGCACCAGCCGGTTCCGCTCGGCGAGCACCCGCGGCGCGGCCGTGCTGCGCGGCAGCGGCCCGCGGGTGTCCCCCCACCCTCATACCGCCGCCCACTCCTTCAGCGTCGCGAAGTCGCCCTCCCGCAGGCCGAGTCTGGGATCGATGCGGAGGGTGAGGGCGCGGCCCGGGTGGTGGGCCGCTGTCCACGCGGTGTCCTGCGGCCCCAACTCGTCGTCCACCCAGGCGAACGGCCGCCCGGCCGCCCGGGCGACGAGGCATCTGGTCTTCCAGTGCAGCCCGTCCGGATCCTCCCGGTGCGGCTCCGGCCAGTCCACGAACGGCAGCTGCGGCAGCCCGAGCAGCGGTGCGATCCAGGCATTCGCCTCGTCCATCCAGGTGGTGGCCCAGACCAGCTCGTACGGCAGCGCGAGCAGCTCCGGCCCGTGCACCGGGTTGAGCCACAACCGCAACGGCCGCACGTACTCGGCGGGCCCGCGCGGGAACCGGGACACCCAGAAATCCGGCTTCACCCGGTGGGTGAGGTACCCCTCCGGCCGCTTGTGCGGCTTCGCGGCATACGGATTCAGCGGACCGTCGACGTCGAGGAGGAGCAGTGGTGGCGGCATGCCCCGCATCCTGACCCCGCCGCCCCGCCTCCGGCCACCCGTTTTCCGGCTGCCGCTTCGTCCGGTGGGCCTCCGGCCGGGCGACCGGTTCCTGCGGGCGGCCCGGTGCCGCGAGGTGGCCGGTGTTCCGGAGCGGCTCGAAGGTCCCGACCGCCGAGCGGTCGGGACCGAACGCACCGTTGGACCCTAGGAGTTCAGGTGGATTCCGATCGTCAGGAACGCCTGGACGAGGGGGACCTGGGGGACGGCCGGGGAGACGACCTGGGAGGCGTAGTGGACGATGACCAGGTCGAGTGCGGGGGAGATGAAGAGCCGCTGGCCGTGGATGCCGCTCGCCATGAAGGAGCCGTACGGGTCGTTGGGGATCCACCACAGGTCGTGGTAGGAGAGGGTGGCCGGCGCGTCGGGGGGTGCGGCGGGGAAGCGGACCCGGCGGGGACAGCCGTCCGGGACGCCCGACACGATGGTTGACGCGACGGCCTCGGGAATGACCTGGCGGTCGCCGACGGCGCCGCCGCAGCGGATCATCTCGCCGAGCCTGGCCACGTCGCGCGCGGTGGCGCTGAATCCGCCGCAGGCGGACTCGTTCCCCTCGGCGTCGAGGATGTAGTAGGCGTCCTCCTCGGCGCCGATCCGGGTCCAGATCGTGTCGGACAGGTGCGCCGAGGTGGTGGTGCCGGTGACGCGGCGCAGGACTTCGGCGAGGGCTTCGACGTTGCCGTTCTCGTAGCGGAAGCCGGTGCCGGGTTCGCCGGTCGCCCGGGCCGTCGCGAGGTGTTCGCGGATGGTGGCCGGTCCGCTGTAGCCGAAGGGCCGCAGCTGGGGTGCCAGGACGGCGAAGTAGCGCTGGGCCTCCAGCGCCTTGTCGTAGGGTCGCCCCGCGTAGCTCATCCGGGTGCCCATGTGGAGCAGGTGGTCGACCGTGGCGTCGCCGAAGGCGGTGCCGGCGAGTTCGGGGACGTACGTCGAGACCTCGGCGTCGCGGTCGAGCCGTCCTTCGTGGACGAGGACGGCCGCCAGCAGGCCCAGGTAGGACTTGGCGGCCGAGGCGTTGAAGTGGGGTACGTGGGGCTCGTAGCCGTGCAGGTACTGCTCGTGGACGACGCTGCCCCGGTGCAGGACGAGCAGGGCGTCGGTCTCGGCCTCGGCGAGCAGCCGCGCGAGTGTCAGCGTACGGCCCTGCGGCCCGGCGAAGGCGAGACCGTCGAGCGCGCCGGACGGTGCGCCGGGCAGGTCCCGGGCCGGGCCTCGGCCCCGCCAGACACCACGGCTGGGAACGGTCTCCCGGCCGGACGTCGTATGGCGGCGGGCCCAGGACGGGTCCGTGAATCCGCGGGCCCAGGCGAGGTCGGACAGTGGGGGCATGACGGGCATACGGCAGCTCCGCTCTTCTCATGCGTGCCTTCCGGGCTCGTTACCGTACATCGCGTCTGGTAAATCGACCAGGGACGGCAGGGTGCGGTGAGAGACGGAAGGGTTCGGTGAGATGAGCGGGCCCTACGGCACCAGGTCCAGGGCCCCGGGTGCATCCGAGGGCGCCAGCCCCGTGGCCCACACCCGCCCGTAGACGGACAGGTCGCGCAGGTGGGCGGTGATGTCGGCGGCGCTGTAGCCGGTGTCGCTCTCCACCCACCAGGCCAGCACGCCGATGAGCTCGCCGGTCCAGGCCCGCGCGACGAGGTCGAGCGGGATCCGCGGCGTCACTCCGAGCTGTGCGACCCGCTCACGGAACGCGGCCTCGGCGTGCGCACGGATGAGCTCGGTGAACTCGCGCAGCGCCCGCCCGTCGCCCTCCCCCCGCAGGATCACCTGGTAGACCGGCCGTTCCTGCGCGGCGTGCTCGAAGATGTACTTCACCGGCAGTCCGGTGAAGCCCTGGGCGTGCGCCTGCCGGACCGCCGGCAGGAGGCGCTCGCGGTCTTCGGCGAGGTCGCGGACGATGCCGACGAGCAGGTCCTCCTTGTCCCGGCAGTGCGCGTAGAAGGTGGCGCGGCCGACGTCCGCGCGCTCGGTGATCTCCTCGACCGTGATCGCCTGGAACCCCTTCTCCAGGGCGAGTTCCACCAGGGCTCGGCGCAACGCGGCGCGTGTCCGGCGAACGCGGCGGTCTCCCGCTGGCTTCATGTCCACATCGTTTCCTTCTGGTCCGGACCGTTGACCCGACCCTAACGCTGCCCTTAGGTTGCCGGACACCAAACTAGTTACCGAACAAAGAGTTCGGAATCTCTGTGGAGGTGCGATGAATCTCGGGCGATACGTGCGCCGGGCGGCCGGCCATCACCCCGACGCCGAAGCCGTGGTCTGCGGGCCTGTCCGGCTGACCTACGCGGAACTCGACGACCACAGCGACCGGCTCGCGACCGCGCTGCGCGAGCTGGGGCTGAACAGGGGTGACCGGGTCGCGACGCTCGCGGCCAATCGTGCCGAACTCGTCGTCACCGAAGTGGCGCTGTACAAGGCCGGACTGGCCCGCGCACCTGTCAACGCGCGCCTCGGCGACGCCGAAGTGGCCCATCTGCTCCGCGAGTCCGAAGCCCGGGTCCTGCTCACCGACGCCGGCCATCTGGACACGGCCCGCGCGGCGGTGCCCGGCACGGAGGTGAAGACCGTCCTCGGCTACGACGGTCCCGGCGATCTGGGCCCGGGCTACGCGGACACGCTGGCCGACGCCGCCGGCGGGGCCGTCGACGTCGACTGCGACGAGAGGGACATCGCCGTCCTGCACTTCACCTCCGGCTCCACGGGCCGGCTCAAGGCGGCGGTCCAGACGTACGGCAACCGGCTGGCGCTGATGCGCAAGTCGGTGATGAACGCGGACACCCGGATCGGCCCGGGAGAGCGGCAGATCCTCGCCGGCCCCGTGACCCACGCCTCCGGCATGCCGCTGATGGGCGTCTTCTTCGCCGGCGGCTGCGCGGTCGTCCTGCCGCGCTGGGACGCCGAGGAGTTCCTCGCCACCGTCCAGCGGGAGCGCGCCACCCACGCCTTCGTCGTACCGACCATGGTCAACACGGTGCTCGCGCTCCCGAACGCCCGCGACTACGACCTCTCCAGCCTGCGTCAGCTGATCTACGGCGCCGCGCCCATGTCACCGGCCCGCATCCGCGCCGCCTGGGACCTGTTCGGGCCCGTGCTCTCCCAGGGATACGGCTGCGGGGAGACCACCTCCGGGGTCCTGTTCCTCTCCACCGAGGACCATCGGCGGGCGATCGACGGCGAGGACGAGGAACTGCTCCTGTCCTGCGGGCGCCCGCTCGCCGAGGCCGACGTCCGGATCGTCGACGAGGCGGGCGCGCAGGTGCCCGACGGCGGGATCGGCGAGATCGCCGTCCGCGGCCCCGATGTCGTCCCCGGCTACCACAACGAGCCGGCGCTGACCGCCGAATCCTTCCGCGACGGCTGGTTCCTCACCGGAGATCTCGCCCGCCGCCGGTCCGACGGCTACGTCTTCATCGTCGACCGCAAGAAGGACATGATCATCTCCGGCGGGTTCAACATCTACGCCGTCGAGGTGGAATCCGTCCTTCACCAGCACCCGGACGTCTACGAGGCCGCCGTCGTCGGCGTCCCGGACGACCGGTGGGGCGAGGCCGTCAAGGCCGTGGTCGTCCCCCGCGCCGGCGCCGTGCTCACCGAGACGCAGCTCGTCGGGTTCTGTGCCGAACGGCTGGCCCGCATGAAGAAGCCCCGCTCCGTCGACTTCGTCGCGGCCCTGCCCCACAACCCCAACGGCAAGATCGACCGCCGCGCGATCCGCGAGCCGTACTGGGCGGGCGCCGAGCGCCGCGTCCACTGACCTACCGAACCCGCCTGACGCACCCCCAGGAACAGGAACCGCACCCATGCCCTACACCCTCGAACCCTCCTACGAGGACAACCCCCGCCTCCAGGACCTCGTCGTCCGGCTGCGCGGCTACCTCGCCGACGAACTCATCCCCTACGAACGCGAGCACGGCATCACCCCCGAGAGCAGGCTCGACCGCGCCACCCTCGAACGCGTCTGGAAGCGCAGCGGCGAACTCGGCTTCTACGGCATCAGCCTGCCGCCCGAACTCGGCGGCCAGGGCCTGGGCTTCACCGAACTGTGCGCCCTGAAGGAGGAACTGACCGCCTCCGGAGCCGCCCTGTCGCACTCCGTCCTCGGAGACCTGGGCGGGCCGCTACGGGTGGGCGCCATCGTGAAGTACGCCACCGAATACCAGCTGGAGCGCTACCTCCTGCCGGTGATCCGCGGCGAACGCGCCTGCTGCTTCTCCCTCACCGAGCAGGACGCCGGCTCCGACGTGCGGCGCATGACCACCACGGCCGTCCCCGACGGCGACAGCTACGTCCTCAACGGGCACAAGGTCTTCAGCTCCGCCGCCCCCTTCGCCGACTTCGCGATCGTCGTCGCCCGCATGGCCGGCACGGACGAGGCGTACAGCGCCTTCCTGGTCGACCTCGACAGCCCCGGCTGCCAGGTCCTCGACGGAGAAGTCCCCATGTCCGGCCAGCAGATGGAAGGAGACCTGCTCCTCGAGGACTGCCGCGTCCCGGCGGCCAACCTGCTCGGCGAGATCGGCCAGGGCCTGCGCATCGGCATCGGCCGCATCACCCTCAACCGGCTGCTCCACTGCCCCTCGCTGATCGGCGCCGCCCGGCGCGCCTGGGACCTCTCCGTGGCCCACTCCAAGAGCCGGGTCGCGTTCGGGCAACCGCTGCTCGCGCTCCAGGCCATCCAGCACAAGCTCGCCGAGATGGCCACCGACATCTACGCGGCCCGCTCCATGGTCACGGCCACCGCCGCCCGCGCCGACCTCGGCGCGAACATCGCGGTGGAGGCCAACATGTGCAAGCTGTTCACCTCCGAGGCGTGCTTCCGCGTCGCGGACCAGGCCGTCCAGATCCACGGCAAGGCCGGTCTGACCCGCGGTCACGAGGTCGAGCAGATCTTCCGCACCCTGCGGATGTTCCGGATCGTCACCGGAACCACCGAGATCCACAAGAACGCCATCGTCAAGGCACTTGTCTGACCGGGCAATGCCCCCGGAAGCAGAGGCCGCCGGGCGTACACCCGTACGCCCGGCGGCCCCGACACACGCAAGCCCGCCTCCCCGGAACTCTGCCCCCTCACTGTCCGGGGCCGCCCGGCCCGACCACGGTGGCCCGTCGGCATCACGACCCCCTGCTCCACCCCCACCCGCAGGAGTCACCCATGGCACCCCACCCCACCGCTCCCCCGCTCGGCCGGACCGACGCCGTGGCCACCGATCCCCCGTACGACCGCCGCCGCGCCTGGCTGATCACCGCCATGATCGTGACCTTCATGGTCATCAACTTCGCCGACAAGTCCGTCCTGGGTCTCGCCGCCCTCCCGATCATGGACGAGCTGCACATCGACAACAGCACCTACGGCCTGGTCTCCAGCTCCTTCTCCCTGCTCTTCAGCCTCTCCGGCCTCGTCGTCGGCTTCCTCTCCACCCGGATATCCAGCCGAACGCTCCTGTTCGCCATGACCATGCTGTGGGCCGTCGCACAGCTGCCCGTCCTGCTCGCCGCCACCGTGCCCGCGCTGATCGCCGGCCGCGCCCTCCTCGGCGCCGCGGAGGGCCCCGCCGCGTCCATGTCCATGCACGCGCTGTACAAGTGGTTTCCCCCGAACCGCCGCGGCCTGCCCTCGGCCCTGCAGATCGGCGGTGCGGCCCTCGGCACGCTCATCGCGGCGCCCGTCCTCACCTGGGCCATCACCGGATTCGGCTGGCGGGCGGCCTTCGCCGCGCTCGCCGTCGTCAGCGCGGTCTGGGGCCTGCTCTGGTGGCGGGTGGGCCACGACGGCCCGTTCGACCACGCCCGCACCACTCCTGTCACGGGTGGCACGCCGGGGGCCAGGCTCCCCTACCGCCGGTTGCTGACCACCGGCACCGTGCTGGGCAGCATCTCCAGTGCCTTCGGTGCCGCGTGGGCCCTCTCCCTCAGCCAGTCATGGCTTCCCGCCTACCTCCGAACCGAACTCGGGATGAGCCCGAAGGCCGCCGCCACCACCATCAGCGCCGTCTCCGCCTTCAGCCTCGTTCTGCTGCTGGCCGTCTCCCCGCTCATGGACGCGCTCAAGTCCCGTGGCGTGTCGAGCCGTTGGTCGAGCGGCGCCGCTCAGGGCAGCGCGGTCTGCGTGGCAGGCTGCGCGATGGCCGCCCTCCCGCTCGCCGACGCCGCCCTTCCCCGCCTGCTCCTGATCGCGCTCGCCTTCGGCACCGTCGCCATCGCGATCCCCCTGCACTACATGACCGCCGCCGAGGTCGTCCCCACCGCCCAGCGAGGCGCCCTCTTCGGTATCGTCGCCGCCACCGGCACCCTCCCCGGCCTCCTCGCGCCCTTCCTCACCGGCCGCCTCCTCGACACCGCGGACGATCCCGCCTCGGGCTACCGCACCGCATTCCTCATCGCCGGCCTCGTGATGACGGTGACGGGAACACTCGCCCTCATCGCCATCCGCCCCGAACGCGACGCCCGGCGCCTGGAACTGGACACACCCGGGAGTCCATGACGAATCGAGGTCCCGCCGGAGGGCCGGCTCGTAGGCGGGAGGTCTGGTGGACGGCCCTCGCCGCCGCGCCAGGGGTAGCACTCCGCCGGGCGGCGGAGCGCTACCCCTGCGGCCGGTGGACGTACAGGGCGGGCAGGTTGACCACGATCGCCTCCTGGGTGGAGCGGGCGATGACGACCACGGCCTCCTCCCCGTCCGGGTTCTCCTCCCGGTGGGGGACGAAGGGCGGGATGAAGACGTAGTCGCCGGGAGCGGTGCGGATCCGCTCCTCCGCGCCGTCCTCCCGCAGGAAGACGAACTCGGGCCGACCGCTGACCACGTAGATCGCCGTCTCGGAGTCGCCGTGGTGGTGGTCGCCGGAGGAGGTGGCGGGGGCGACGTGGGTCTGCCCCATCCAGAGGCGTTCGGCGCCGACGCTCGCACCACTGACGGCGGCGAAGCGGCGCATGCCGCCGGTCTGGGCGGTGCCCGCGTCGTTCTCTGTCAAGTTCAGCGTGTTGCATGATCACGACCCCCTCCGCCCGGGCCGCACCCACCCTGTCAGGAGGCGCGGCCGCCGGCTCACCGGTTCGTCGACCGGCAATTCTCTCTGCTTCCTATATGCGACTGACAAGAAATCAGAAATTGGCCAATTTTCATACGTCTTACTCATTGCCGGATTGATTCGGACCGGTGTCCTGCACGGGCCACTTATCGCAACACGGTGACCTGCGCAGAGGACACTGCTCCCGACCGGTAGGACAGTCCGGTTGAGTCGGATCAGACCAGGGAGGGGAGGATGCGGCGCGGCCAGTGGCCGAGCCAGAACGCGGCAGTGGACGGCTCGGGCTGATCCTCGGTGGAGCCGTCGTGGGGCAGCAGTTCGGTGGGGGCGATGTAACCCTCGCCCGGTTCGAGGCGGATGCGGAAGATCCGCAGGGGCTGGTGGCCGGCGGCGTACGCCCGCAGGTCATCGGTGTGCGGGTAGCGGCTGGCGGGGTCGCGGTACAGGGTGCGGCAGATGGTGCGGATGTCGAGGTCGGCGAGCAGGAGGTAGCGGGTGCCGGGGCCGAGGTTGAAGCACAGGCGCCGTCGGCCGGTGTGCTTGGACTGGTAGTCCAGCTTGTCCCAGTTGTCGAGGTGCAGCCCGATGCGGCGGCCGTCCTGGTAGTTGGGGGTGGTGGTCAGGGCCTTGGCGGGGCTGGCGGCCTGGCCGAGGTGGACGGCGTCCGGATCGCCGAGCGGATCGGCCAGAGCCGCCAGGCTCGCGGGCGCCGCGCCGCCGGGGAGCTTGACCAGCTCCACCAGCGTGTTGTCGGCGGTTGAGGCGGTCGGCCTGAGTCGCGTGGCCAGGTCGGCGGTCAGGGGCTGCCAGGGGCCAGCCGGAAGGACGGCCCCCGGTTCGTACTCCGGCTCGCCCCCGGCGATGCGGACCCCAGTGGTCTCGCACCGGGCGATGAGGGCGGCAGGGTCGGTGTGGGCTATGGCAAGGTTCAATCCGGGCTCCTCCCGGTTCGGGTCACCGGCGCTCGTTCAGGGTGTCGCCGAAGGTCACGTCCAGCTCTGCGATCAGGGCTTCGGCGAGCTCGGGCTGCTGGGCCCGGTCGATGATGACCTTGCCGAGGTTGGCGACGCCCCGGACCGTGGTCAGGTCGTTGCCGCGCAGGTCGAGGTCTTGGTACTTGCCGCGGCCGAACTCGGCCAGCCGCAGCGTGCACTCGTCGATGACCGTGCGGCTGAGGTCGCAGCCGGTGAACACGGCCTCGGTCAGTACGCACTTGGAGAAGGCGACCGGCCCGGTAGCCCGCACCTGCTCGAAGCTCGCGTAGTCGAGCTTGCAGTTCTCGAAGAGCACGTTGTCCAGGGTCACGCCGGTGAGGTTGGCTCCCATGATCTTGCAGTTGCGGAAGACGACGCGGGACAGCTTGGTGTCGCTGATCCGGGCGGTGGCGAGGTCGCAGGTGTCGAACTCGACGGAGTCCAGGCGGACTTTGTCGAGCTGGACGCGGTCGGCCCGCAGCCCGGTGACGCGGCCGGTGATGAGGCTGGTGTCGGTGAGGTCCAGGTCCCGCAGGTCGGCGTCGCCGTACTGGAAGCCCTGGACGATGCCCCGCGCGGAGTCGAGCGTGCTGACGTTGGACAGGTAGAGGCCGGGCTCGTTCAGGCTGGGCAGGGTCACGGTGACGCGGCCGAAGGTGCTGTCCACTGTCTTGCTCCGCTCTCTCGGTTCGGGGCCGGGCCCGCACCGTGTGGTGCGGGCCCGGGTGGTTCAGGTGGTGCTACTTGCTGGTCTTGTTGTCCCAGGTCGGCCGGTTGTCGAACTTGGGTGTGGGGTTGTCCCAGGTCGGCCGGTTGTCGAACTTGGCGACCGCGGTGTCGGCCAGGGTGCCGGCGGTGAGGTCGGCGATCACCGGGGCGTCGGTGCTGGCCAGCAGTTCGAGCAGGGTCATGCGGTTTGCTCCTCTCGGACGGTATCGGACAGTGCGGTGATGAGGGCCTGCCTGGACACGCGGCAGTAGTTCGTTTCGGTGGTGTCCAGGCGGCCGTTCTCGAAGTAGCGATTGCCGGCCTGCGCTCCCCGGCAGAAGCCGAAGAACTCGCAGGTGGCCTCGCACTCGTCCAGGCCGGTCAGGAACTCGCGCACGTACCGCAGGTCGTGCGCGCGGTCCAGCATGGAGCCGATGCTCAGCTCCAGGACGTTCCCGGCCCGGAAGTCCTCGTAGGCCGGGTCTTTGATCCCGGCGAGCTCGGGCGAGAGCAGGACGACGTCCCCAGCGGAGGAGACGGTCGGTATGGGGTCGATCAGCAGCCCGTCCCCGGTTGCCTGTGCGCCGGAGCGGGCGGCTCGCAGGTAGCCGCCGAGGCGGTCGACCTCCCGGATGGTCAGCTCCTTGTGCTGCCGGGACCAGGCGATGGTGCGGTGCCAGAACTCGCGGGCCTGTTCGACAGCGGGCACCAGGCGATCGGTGTTGACGCCCTCCGTCTCCTCCATGTTCAGGCCGACGCTGTGGCAGCCGAGGCCGGCCATGAAGTCCAGCAGACCCTCGGGGTCGCTGATGCTCTCCGCGCTGACGACCGCGATTGCCGAGAACCGAACGTCGTGCTCGCGCAGGCAGCCGATCCCCTTCATGATCCGGTCGAACGCGGGCCGCCCGGCCCAGTCGACCCGCTGCCGGTTGAGGGCTGCCGGACCGTCGATGCTCACCCCGACCCGGAACCCGTACTCGGTCAGGAACTCGCACCAGGCGGGGTTGAGCAGGACGGCGTTGGTCTGCACCGAGTGCTCGACCAGGCCGGCCTGCTGCAGCGGTTCGAAGGGCGCCAGCAGCTCGGCGAAGCGCCGGCGGCCGATCGCCAGCGGCTCACCGGCATGCCAGATGATCTCGACCGACTCCGGCGAGGTGGTGTCGGCGAACTCGGCGACCGAGCGGGCCACCGCCTCGGCGACCGCGATGGGCATCGGCGTGCGCTTGTCGCGGTCGGGCAGGTAGCAGTAGGTGCAGTTGAGGTTGCAGAAGCCGTCGGGCTGTACAACCACCATGTTCGGGCGGCGGGCGATGCGGCGCCGGTATCGGGCCAGGGTCTGCATCGTGCTGGCTCCTCGCTCGGATGTCAGAGGGATTCGGTGCCCGGATCGGTGTCCGGCGCGCTGGCAGGTCTGAGCGGCTGGTGCTCGACCAGGTAGCCGAGCAGGCCGAGCACGATGAGGTGGCCGGAGACCACCAGGGCCTTCACGGTGTCGCCGAACAGGTCGCGGTCGGGGTCGCGGTGCTGGGCACTCATGCCGCCACTCCCAGCTTCGCGTGGACCGTCTTGCCGTCCGGCAGCTGGTCGGCTCCCCAGTGACCGTCGGTGAGGTGGTGGACCAGGGCGATACCCCGGCCGCCCAGAGCCCCACTGTCGGCCTCGACCATGACCGGCAGGACACGGCAGCCGTCGGTGACACGGATCTGGACCGCCTTCTCGTCGAGCCGCTCGATCTCGACCCTCATCCGCAGCTGGCAGCCGGTCTTGGCCGCGTTGGTCGCCAGCTCCGAGACGATCACCTGGGCATCTTCGACCAGGTGATCCAGGGCCCAGACCGCCAGCTGCACGCGCACCGGCCGACGGGCGGCCGACACGGACTCGGCCCGGTAGGGCAGGTTCACGCCGACAGACTCGGTGTCACTGGTGGCCGTGGTCGCGGCGGCCGTCGGCTCGGCTCCCGGGTGCATGCCAGCGGTGACGCCATGGCGGAACTCCTGGTTGAGGGTGCGGATGAGGGTTGGCCGGCGCCAGGCCCGGAACGCAGGACGGCCCTGGCGCCAGATGCCGCCCCCAGGGGATGTCGGGCGGCGTTGCGCAACCAGTGAACGACCGTCAGCTACCAAGTGGTGAGGCAAAGTACGCACGTTGCAGGTCTCGGCCGAACCGGAAAACTTGACCGTCTCATTGCCCGTTCCCCTGCACGCCACGTCACACCGCGGCTACGTTGATCACATGGTGGCCAACGTCGCACTCCGCCTCCGGATGGCCGAACGCCGCATGACGAAGGCAGAGTTAGCCCGCGAAGTGAACGCCGAGGTCAAGATCCTCACGGGGAAGCTCGGCACGGTATCAGAGCGCACGGTGCACAACTGGCTTACCGGTCAGACCCGTTGGCCGCCGTTGAAGATCCGCCTCGCGCTCACGGCAGTATTCGACTGCATGCCCGAGGAACTGGGCTTCGTCCCCACCGGGCGGACCCGCACCACAACGGAGGTCAACGTGAGGCGACGCGACTTCATAGCGGTTGCCGGAGGCACGGCGGCTGCCGTGTTGACCAGCACCGCGGCAAGCGGACCGCGTCGGATCGGGATCAGCGACGTGCAGCAGTTGCAGGCCCGCTTCACCGAGGTCGTCGCCAGCGACCACCGCCACGGCGGCCGACTCAGCATCGAGACCCGCGCCGGCCAACTCGCCGACAAAGCCCTCGCCCTCCAGGAGCACGGCACCGCCACCCAGCGGATCAGAGCCCAGCTGTATGCCAGCGCGGCCTCCTTCATGTCGAGCGCGATGTGGGCCGCCATCGACGGCCGCCGCTTCGACGCCGCTCTTCAGCACCACCAGAAGGCCGCTTCCCTGGCCGCGATGTCCGGCGACAGCGGCATCCAGTTCCGCATCTGGTCCCACGCCGGCAGCCTCTACCGCCACCTCTCCCGCCCCGGCGACGCACTCGCCGCCAACGACGTGGCCCGCAACCTGCCCATCGCCCGCCGTGACCCGCTGTTCGCCTCCCTCGGACATGCCCGCCACGCGGCCATCCACGGCCTGACCGGCGACACCAACGCGGTGCGGCGTTCCCTCGGCCACGCGCAGGACGCCCTCGACCGAGCCGGCCCTGCTGCGACCCGCCCGCTGTGGATAACCGCCTTCTACGATCAGTCGGAACTCGACTCCCTCGCGCTCGCCGCCCACCTGGCCGCCGGGAACTGGGAGGACGCTGAGGCCCACGCGCACCGCAGCATCGCGCTTCGCCGGGGCGCCATGCAGCGCTCCCACGCGATCACCACCGTCCGCCTGGCCCATGCCCAGCTCGGCCAGGACGCCCTCGAGCCCGCCGTCGCCACCGCCATGTCGGTACCGGCCGAGGTCTCCACCCATCCCCGTGTCACTGGCATGCTGAGCGTCTTCGGCACCAAGCTCACCGACCGCGCCGCGGGAAGCGGCCCCGCCCGCACCTGGGCCGAATACGCCCACGAGACCTGGAGGACCACCGCGTGACCGTCGAACTCCGCCACCACACCGACCTCACGGCCCAGGCCCGCCAGGACCTGCTGGACGTCTACGCGGACGTCCGGGCGCCGCTGCTGCACCTGGCCAACTACCGCGTTGAGGCGTTCGCCGAACGACTCGACCGGCACGCCACCGAGCCCGGGTTCGAACTCGTCCTCGGCTACGACGGCGAAGTCCCGGTGGGGTACGCGTACGGCAACACCGCCGAAGCCGGCGACCGGTACTGGAAGCGCATGGCCGAACCTCTACTCGACGGCTTCACCGACACCCCCGTGCTGGTCATCAAGGAGATCGGCGTCCGCACCCCCTGGCGCGGCACCGGCACCGCCCGCCGCATCCACGACGAGCTCCTCGCCCACCGCAACGAGGACCGCGTCACCCTCATGGTCAACCCGCTCGCCGGGGACGGCAAGGTCCAGGCCCTGTACGAGACCTGGGGCTACCAGGCCATCAATAGCCAGCAGCCCTCACCCGAGTCGCCCCGGCTCACCGCCATGCTTCGCGCACGCTGACGAACCGCATCCGATCCGGCGGGGGTGAGTTCCGGAGGAACCCCGCACTGCAGGCCTTCGACATCGCCTTCGACGGCCGACTCTCCGTCGGCCGCCGGTAACTCACAACACCCGAGTTACACCGTTGGCTGCAGACCCGGATGTGGTGGACACGGGAGGCGGCGGCGGGCGGCAGGTCGGGGTGGAAGGCGTCGGTCACGGCCGGCTCCACAGGTTGCGGGCGGCCAGCAGCGGCAGCACGCCCTCGCCGAACCAGTACGCCTCCTCCAGGTGCGGCATCCCGGAGAGCACGAACTCGTCGATGCCCAGCTCGTGGTACTCGGTGACGAGGTCGGCGACCTCGCGGTGGCTGCCGACCAGCGCCGTGCCCGCGCCACCGCGCAGCAGGCCGATGCCCGCCCACAGGCCGGGGTGGATCTCCAGCCGTTCCGCCGAGCCGCCGTGCAGCGCGAGCATCCGCCGCTGGCCCTCCGACTCGCTTTCGGCGAGGGCCCGTTGGGTCGCGCGGATGCGTCCCGGGTCCATCGCGGCGAGCAGCCGCTCCGTCTCGGCCCAGGCCTGCGCGGAGGTGTCCCGGGTGATGACGTGCAGACGGATGCCGAAGCGGACCACCCGGCCCCGGGCGGCGGCGAGTTCACGGATCCAGGCGATCTTCTCCCGTACCTGGCCGGGCGGTTCGCCCCAGGTCAGGTAGACGTCGGCGTACCGGGCGGCGATCTCGCCGGCCGCCGGGGAGGAGCCGCCGAAGTAGACGGGCGGCACCGGGTCGGGCAGCCGGTTCAACGTGGCGCGCTCGACCCGCAGATGGGGGCCGTCGTGGTCGACGGTCTCCCCCGCCCAGAGCCGCCGGGTGATGGAGAGGAACTCCCCGGTCCTGGCGTAGCGCGCGTCCTTGTCCAGGAAGTCCCCGTACGCCCGCTGCTCGGCCGACTCGCCGCCGGTCACCACGTTGAGCAGCAGCCGTCCGCCGGACTGCCGTTGGTAGGTCGCCGCCATCTGCGCGGCCAGCGTCGGGCTGAGCTGCCCGGGCCGGAACGCCACCAGGTACTTGAGCCGATCGGTGACCTGGGTCAGCATCGCCGTCGTCAGCCAGGCGTCCTCGCACCACGCGCCGGTCGGCGTCAGCACCCCCTCGAAGCCCAGCTGTTCGGCGCTGCGGGCTATCTGTCCCAGGTAGGCGACGCTCGGCGGCCGGTCCGACCCGGCCGTCCCGGGCGTCGAGCCGTGCCCGCCGCCGACGACGTGCCGGCTGTCGCCGTTGGTGGGGAGGAACCAGTGGAAGGTGAGGGACATGGGCGTACGCTCCTGTGCCGGGCATGCGTGCCTGAAGGGTGAACTCGAAGGACGGTTCAGGGACGACAGGCGGCCGAGCAGACCCGCACCAGGTCCACGTGCAGACGGCGCACGAGGGGGTGGCGGGCGGGAGCGGTCATGCAGGCGATTATGCCCGACCCGGCACGAACACGGCCCGGCCCGGCACGAACACGGCCGCCGACCCTCCCCGTGGGGAAGGCCGGCGGCCGTGGCGGAGCGGGGCGGATCAGACCTGGCCGGCCTTCTCCAGGGCGGCGCAGCAGGTGTTGATCAGGAGCCGGGTGACGACGTAGGGGTCGACGTTGGCGTTCGGGCGGCGGTCCTCGATGTAGCCCTTCTGGTCCACCTCGACCTGCCACGGGATGCGGACCGAGGCGCCGCGGTCGGAGACGCCGTAGCTGTAGACGTTCCACGGGGCGGTCTCGTGCTTGCCGGTCAGGCGGGACTGGATGTCGTCACCGTACTGGCTGACGTGCTCCAGCACCGTCTCCTGGGAGGCACCGAGCGACTCGCAGGCGGTGATGATCGCGTCGTAGCCCTCGCGCATCGCCTTGGTGGAGAAGTTGGTGTGCGCGCCCGCGCCGTTCCAGTCGCCGCGGACCGGCTTGGCGTCGAGGGTGGCGTCGATGCCGAACTCCTCGGCGGTGCGGTAGAGCAGGTAGCGGGCGATCCACATGTCGTCCGAGGCGGTCAGCGCGTCGACCGGGCCGATCTGGAACTCCCACTGGCCGGGCATGACCTCGGCGTTGATGCCGCAGATGGCCAGGCCGGCGTCGATGCAGCGGTCGAGGTGCAGTTCGACGATCTCGCGGCCGAAGACCTCCTCGGCGCCGACGCCGCAGTAGTAGCCGCCCTGCGGGGCCGGGAAGCCGCCGTCGGGGAAGCCGAGCGGGCGGGCGCCCTTGAAGAAGGTGTACTCCTGCTCGATGCCGAAGATCGACTCCTGCGCGGCGTACTGCTCGGCCACGGAGCGGAGCAGCGCGCGGGTGTTGGACTCGTGCGGGGTGCCGTCGGTCTCCAGCACCTCGCAGAGGACGAGGATGTTGTCGCCGCCGCGGATCGGGTCCGGCACGATCCTGACCGGGTCGAGCACGCGGTCCGAGGCGTGGCCCTTGGCCTGGTTGGTGGAGGAACCGTCGAAGCCCCAGGTGGGGATCTTGTCGGCGTTCGGCAGGACCCGAGTCTTGGAGCGGAGCTTGGCGGTCGGCTTCGTGCCGTCGATCCAGATGTACTCGGCCTTGATTGCCACGGCGGTGAACCTCGCAAACTGAGTGGTGGGTGCCCGCGTAGCGTTGCAAGCCGCCGTTTCCCGGTTGTTCCTCTCATGTAACACGCAGGTGAACCAACCGTCCGCATTGGTGCGGTCACGGTGCGAGAGTGCCGCCGCCGGGCACCCCCGCACCGCGGCGCCGGTGCCGGTGGCGTCAGCGGCGGCGGGCGTGGGCGGCCCGGCGGCGGCGGGTGGCCCAGAGGGCGCAGCCGCCGCCCGCGACCAGGGCGGCGGCTCCGGCGGCCAGCGGGCCGGTGGCGTCGCTGCCGCCGGTGGCGGCCAGATGCTCCCCGGGGGCCGCGGCGGCCCCGGTGGCGGCCTGCGGGACGGTGGCCGGGCGGGTGGCGGCCGGGGTGGTGGCCGCTGTGACGGCGGTCGTCGCGGTGCCGTCCGCGACGGGCTGGACGGTCGGGGTCGCCGTCGGGGTGGCGGAGGCGGGCGGGGCGGTCGGCTTCTCGCAGCTCACCGAGGCGACGGTGATCTTCCCGGTCACCTTGGCGACGTTCAGGTTGAGCGGGTTCACCTCGACCCGCACCTCCAGTGCGGAGGCGGCGGCGGTGGTGGAGGTGGTGGTGCGCTTGGAGAACTCGACCGAGACGCTGCCGATCAGCGGGACGTCCACCGCGGTCGGACCGTACAGGCTGAGGGTGACCGGCCTGCCGAGGACGGTGAGCCGGGCGGGCGCGGTGACGTTCGCCGTGGGCTGCCCGTCGACCGGACAGGTGGCCTCGGAGCTGAGCGCCTCCAGGCCGAGCAGGGTGGTGAGCGGCAGGCCGGGTGCGTGCACGTCGGCGTTGACCAGCTGGACGGAGGCGGTGGCGCCCTTGGCGTCGGCCCTGGTCACCGACTTGCCGATGTCGGCCTTGACCAGGGTGATCGGCCCCCGCTGGTCGACGCCGTCCACCGTGGCGGTGAGCACCGAGCCGTCGCGCTGGGCCGGGGTCTCGACCTTGTTGAGCGCGACGTTCACCGGGACGTCCACCGTCTTGTTCAACAGGCTGACGTGCAGGTCGAGTTCGGCGGTGACGGCGCGCGCCCTGCCGGGTTTGGCAGCCGCCGGGGCGGTGGGCTCGGCAGCGTGCGCGAACGGCGCGGCGAGCAGGGCCGGGACCACCACCCCGGCGGCGACGGAGGCGGAGAAGGAGACGGAACGCGAAGAAGACATGGCGGTACCCCCACGGATGGCGATGCGGTGGAGCGCGCCTCCGACGTCACCCACGACAGGGCGGGGAAAGGGGTCGGCGCTCCGAACGACGAGCCGCCAGTCTTCTCGAACAATCCGTCACATGAGTCACACAGAAAGTCATTTCACTCGTTCGAGTGAGAATCCAGGTTGACGCTCAGTGCCGGCCCCCGCCGACGCGCTACGGCAGCCGCCAGTCCACCGGCTGCGCCCCCTGCCGCACCAGCAGCTCATTGGCCCGGCTGAACGGCCGCGAGCCGAAGAAGCCGCCGTTCGCCGAGTACGGGCTCGGGTGCGCGGACTCGATCGCCGGCACCTCCCCCAGCAGCGGGCGCAGATTGCGGGCGTCGCGCCCCCAGAGGATCGCGACCAGCGGGCCGCCGCGGGCCACCAGCGCCCGGATCGCCTGCTCGGTGACCTCCTCCCAGCCCTTGCCCCGGTGCGCGGCGGGCTTGCGCGGAGCCGTGGTCAGGGCCCGGTTCAGCAGCAGCACGCCCTGCTGCGTCCACGGCGTGAGGTCGCCGTTGGACGGCTGCGGCAGGCCGAGGTCGTTGCCGTACTCCTGGAAGATGTTGATCAGGCTGGCCGGGATCGGCCGCACCTCGGGCCCCACCGAGAAACTGAGCCCGACGGCGTGCCCGGGCGTCGGGTACGGGTCCTGCCCGACGATCAGCACCCGCACCGAGGCGAAGGGCTGCTGAAAGGCGCGCAGGACGTTCGGCCCGGAGGGCAGGTACGTGCGGCCGGCGGCCAGCTCCGTGCGCAGGAAGTCGCCCATGGCGGCGACCCGCCCGGCGACCGGCTCCAGGGCGGTGGCCCAACCGGGCTCGACGATCTCGTTCAGTGGACGCGGTGCCATGGGCGCCACCCTATCGGCCTACACCGACAGGTCGTTCCCCTGCACGCCACCGAAAGGATCATGACGGGGGGGCGCGGAGAGGATCACCCCACCGGACGCCCCCTCAGCACCACCACCCGCGGGTCCGCCAGCACCCGGACGTCCGCGCGCGGGTCCTCGTCGTACACCACGAAGTCCGCCGACGCGCCCTCTTCCAGCCCGGGTCGGCCCAGCCACTCCCGCGCGCCCCAACTGGCCGCCGACAGCGCCTCGGCCGGGGTGAGCCCCGCCTTCACCAGCTCGGCCACCTCCTCGGCGACCAGGCCGTGGGCCAGCGAGCCGCCCGCGTCCGTGCCGACGTAGACCGGGATGCCCGCGTCGTGCGCCGCGCCGACGGTGTCGTACCGGCGCGCGTGCAGCCGGCGCATGTGCGCGGACCAGGCCGGGAACTTGGCCTCGCCGCCGGCCGCGAGGCCCGGGAAGGTGGCGATGTTGACCAGGGTCGGGACGATCGCCACCCCGCGCTCGGCGAAGACCGGGATCAACTCCTCGGTGAGCCCGGTGGCGTGCTCGACGCAGTCGATGCCGGCCGCCAGCAGATCGGGCAGCGACTCGGCGGCGAAGCAGTGCGCGGTGACCCGGGCACCCTCCTCGTGCGCCGCCGCGATCGCCTCGGCCAGCGCGTCGCCCGGCCAGCAGGCGGCGAGGTCGCCGCGGTCACGGTCGATCCAGTCGCCGACCAGCTTCACCCAGCCGTCGCCGCGCCTGGCCTCGGCGCGGACGTACGCGGCGAGGTCGCCGGGCTCGATCTCGTGCGCGTAGTTGCGGATGTAGCAGCGGGTCCGGGCGATGTGGCGGCCGGCCCGGATGATCCGGGGCAGATCCGCGCGGTCGTCGATCCAGCGGGTGTCGGCGGCCGAACCGGCGTCGCGGATCAGCAGGGTGCCGGCGTCACGGTCGGTGAGTGCCTGCTTCTCGCTGGTGGCCGCGTCCACCGCGCCGTGCGCGTCCAGGCCGACATGGCAGTGCGCGTCCACCAGACCGGGCAGCACCCAGCCGGTCACCGTCCGGACGTCCCCCGCGACGAGCGGGCGGACGAAGGTCACCTTCCCGTCCACCACCCAGAGTTCGTCCCGGACGTCCTCCGGGCCGACCAGTACCCGTCCCCTGACGTGCAGCACCGCGCCATCGCTCATGGCCGCACTCTACCGAGGAGGCCGTTCCCTGTAAGCAGTGACAATGGTGCAGACTCGTTCCCGCCCGTACCGCCCGTGTTCACCCGTCACCACCATCCCCGAAAGGCCGGCCGCCACCGTGAGCCCCTTCCTCGACCTGCCCCCGCTCAGCGCCGCCGACTTCGCGGCGATCGAGGACCAGGTGGCCGCGCTGCTGCACACCGAAGCCGACGTGATCGTCACCCAGGGTGAGGCGCTGCTGCCGCTGGAGGCCGCGATCCGGAGCGCCGCGCACCCGGGCTCCACCGCGCTGAACATCGTCACCGGCCCGTACGGCCAGACCTTCGGCAACTGGCTGCGCGACTGCGGGGCCGAGGTCGTGGACCTCGCCGTGCCGTTCGACAGCGCGGTCACCGCCGAGCAGGTCGCCGCCGCCCTCCGGGAGCACCCGGCGATCGACTTCGTCTCCCTCGTCCACGCCGAGGCCGCCACCGGCAACACCAACCCGGTCGCCGGGATCGCCGCCGCCGTCCGCGAGCACGGCGCGCTGCTGATGCTGGACGCCGTCGCCTCGGTGGCCGCCGAGCCGCTGCTCACCGACGCCTGGGGCATCGACCTGTGCGTGATCGGCGGGCAGAAGGCGATGGGCGGCCCGGCCGGGGTCTCCGCCGTCTCGGTCTCCGAGCGCGCCTGGGAGCGGATCGCCGCCAACCCGGCCGCGCCGCGCCGCTCCTACCTCTCGCTGCTGGACTGGAAGGAGCGCTGGACGGACGCCGGCCGCGCCGTACTCCCGCACGCCCCGGCCCAGTTGGAGATGCTGGCACTCGGCGCCTGCCTGGACCGGATCAGCGCCGACGGCCTGCCCGCCGTGATCGCCCGCCACCGCGCCGCCGCCTCCGCCACCCGCGCGGGCGTCCGCGCCCTCGGCACCCTCACCCCGTTCGTCCCCCGCGACGAGGACGCGGCCCCGGTCGCCACCACCCTGCGCACCCCGCCCGGCCTGCACGCCGCCGAGCTCGCCGCCCGCCTCGACCCGGCCCTCCCCGTCCAGCCGGGCGGCGGCGCGCTGGCCGCCGAGATGCTCCGCGTCAACCACTACGGCGCCGCGGCCACCCTGCCCACCGTCCGGGCCTGCCTGACCGCCCTGGCCGAGGCCACCGGCGCGGACGCCGGCCCGGCCCTGGCGGCGGCGGAGGCGGCCTGGCAGGCCGGCCACTCGCCCGAGTGAGGAAGGTTTCCGCCCCCGGCCCGAACGTCGGCGCCGTCCGCACCGGGCCCGCAGGGCCAACCACTGGATGCGGACGCCCGGCCCGGGGGACGGCTCCGAACGCGTAGACCCCTTCGCCCGGGGGCTCCGACCTCCGGCCGCCGAGCAGTCCCAAGGCTTAGGCGGGGACCTCGGCGAGCCGGCGGAACTCACGGGCGTGGCCGGTGACGGTGTCGAGGTTGACCACGGCGCCGTCGACACCCTCGGTGTAGACGGCCCACATGCTGCCGTCCACCCAGGTGCAGAGGCCCATTTCCTGGCGCTCACCGTCGCCGTCGACGGCGCCGGCGCGGCCGCACTTCATCACGCCGCCGCGCTCGCCGGGGTCGACCTCGTGGACGTCGGTGAGCTCAAGGCCGGCGTCCTCGTGGCCGACGATCACGTCATCGATCTGCGCGGACGGCAGGAAGGTGTGCTGCTCGGAGACGGCCAGCCAGATCACCCTCGCCCCGTCCGCGCTGAGGTAGGTGGTGGAGGAGACCCCGGAGCCGGAGCCGGGGCGCAGGGTCCGTTTGCCGGCCGAAGCCGTCGGGCTGAGCCGCAGCCCGTCGAACTCCTCGGGCGGGCTGTAGCGGTACGCGCCGAGCGCGGCGAAGTTGTCGGCGAACACGACGCCGAAGGCCGTCGCGGCCAGGACGCCGACGGCCGTGACGGTCAGCCAGAGCCGCCGCCGGGAGCGCCGCCCGGGGGCGGCGGGGGTCTCGTCCACGAGGACGTCTTCGGGGGTCGGTCGATCAGATTCGGGCACCGGCATATCCGAGCAGGTCCGGACCATTGCCCGCAAGGGCCTTTACCCCGGCGACGCCGGACAGTTCGCGGATCGTTCATCTGCCCGGCACCCGGACCTCACCGGCGCCCGGCAGGCTCCCACCGAGGCGAAGTTGGCTATACAACTTTGCCAGTCGCCGAGGAGGAGACCCCATGTCCCAGCTGTCGCCGTACTGGCTGCGCGACAACTGCCCCTGTGCCGAGTGCCGCGACCAGCGCACCGGGCAGAAGCTGTTCCAGATCACCGACCTGCCGGACGGTCTCGCGATCGCCGCGCGCACCGAGTCCGACGGCGGCCTGGAGGTGCTCTGGTCGGACGGGCACCGGTCCCGCTACCCGCTGGAGTGGCTGGACCAGCAGGGCGGGGGCGACGGCCGGACCGAGGCGGACAAGCGGCTCTGGACGGCGGCCGACTTCCGGCACGGCGTCCCGGAGGCGTCGTGGGAGGCCTACCTGGCCGATCCGGCCGAGCGGGCCGCGGTGCTCGGCGCCGTACGGCGGTCGGGCTTCGCGGTGCTGCGCGGGGTGCCGGCGGTCGAGCGGCAGGTGCTCGCGGTCGCCGGGACCTTCGGGTATGTGCGGGTGACCAACTACGGCGAGCTGTTCGACGTCCGGGTGGAGCCGGACCCGAACAACCTGGCCTTCACCAGCGTCGCGATCGCCCCGCACACCGACAACCCGTACCGGGACCCGGTGCCCACCCTCCAGCTGCTGCACTGCCTGGACAACTCCGCGCCGGGCGGCGACTCCGGGCTGGTGGACGGCTTCAAGGCGGCGGCCGTCCTGCGGGCCGAGGCGCCGGAGGACTTCGCCGTCCTGACCCGCACGCCCATCCCGTTCGTCTTCCGCGACCGCGCCACCGAGCTGCGCGCCGACCGGCCGCTGATCGGTGTGGACCCGCTCGGCCGGATCCGGGAGGTGCGGTTCAACAACCGTTCGATCGGCACCCTGCGCGGGCCCGCCGAGGAGCTGGACGCCTTCTACGCGGCGTACCGGCGGTTCGCCGCGATCACCCTGCGGCCCGAGCTGCGGCTGGAGTTCCGGCTCGACCGGGGCGACTGCCTGATCTTCGACAACGTCCGTCTGCTGCACGCCAGGACCGCCTTCGAGCAGGACGGTTCGCGCCACCTCCAGGGCTGCTACGCCGACCTGGACTCGCTGACGAGCACCCTCGCGGTGCTGGACCGGCAGGCCGCCGCGCTGGACGAGCTCGCCGGGCTGTTCGCCGGCGAGGGCGCCGGGGAGTACCTGGGCGAGGTGGTCACCATGGCCGAGCACATGCTCCAGGCGGGTGCGCTGGCCGAGGCCGCCGGGGCCGCCCCGCACCTGGTCGCCGCCGCGCTGCTGCACGACGTGGGCCACTTCCAGGGGGCGCTGCACGGACGGGATCTGATGCTGGGTCAGGACAACCGGCACAGCGACACCGGGGCCCGGTGGCTGGAGCGGTGGTTCGGCCCGGAGGTGACGGAGCCGGTCCGGCTGCACGTGGCCGCCAAGCGCTACCTCTGCGCGGTCGAGCCCGGCTACCGCGCCAAGCTGTCGGAGGCCTCCGAGTACACCCTCCGGGTGCAGGGCGGCCCGATGAGCGCGGAACAGGCCGCCGCCTTCGCCGCCCTGCCGGGCGCGGCGGACGCGGTCGCCGTCCGCCGCTGGGACGAGCAGGCCAAGGAGGCGGACGCCGGGACGCCCGGCTTCGAGCACTTCCGGCCGCTGCTCGCCGCCCTGATGAGGTAGCGCGGCGGGGCGGGGCGGGGGGGGGGGGGGCCCCCCCCCCCCCCCCCCCCCCCGCGCGGGCCCCCCCCCCCCCCCCCGGGGCCCCCCGCGGGCCCCCGCGATTGAGCACGGAAAGCAACCCCCCCCCCCC
>NZ_JBIVRD010000010.1:116707-221084 GCF_044755565.1 Kitasatospora sp. NPDC092286
GCTTGGCCGGGGGGGCCGGGCGTTTGTAAAAAAAACCCCGCCGGGGGGGGGGGGGGGGCGCGCGGGGGGGGGGGGGGGGGGGGGGGGGGGGGGGGGGGGGCGGGCCCCCCCCCGGCCCGGCCGCTCAGTCGGTCTCCCGCGCGTGCCGCGAAAGCGCCGACGTGGCCAGCGAGTTGTGCACGCTGAACGCCACCGTCCCGGGCAGGTAGCGGTCCTGGGACCACTCCACCGGCGTCCCCGTCGGGTCGGTGGTCCGGCGCCGCTCGCGCAGCAGCGGGCTGCCGCGCCGGCAGCCGAGCAGCCGGGCGTCCTCCGCGTTGGCGGCGACGATGTCGATGGTGTGGTCGGCGTCCGTGAACAGGATGCCGTGCTCGCGCAGCACTTCGGTGTGCGAGACCACGTCGGGCGGCAGCTGGGCGACGATCTCGCCGACCCGCGGCGGGTAGACGGTCCGCTCGACCATCACCGGCGCCCCGGACAGGGTGCGCAGACGGACCGTCAGATAGACCTCGGCGCCCGGCTCCAGGCGCAGCTGCTCACGCTCGGCGGCGTCGGCGGGGCGGTGGACCAGCGAGTCCAGGATGCCGCCGGGCTCCTCGCCCATCGAGTACGCCCAGTGCGTGAAGCTGAGCAGCTCGGAGAAGCTCTGCACCCGCGCGGTGCCCAGCACCACCCGCCGGGTGCCGCGCCGGGAGGTAACCAGCCCGTCCGAGCGCAGCACGGCCAGCGCCTGGCGGACGGTGCCGCGCGAGACGCCGTACTGCTCGGCCAGCGCGCCCTCGGCGGGCAGCCGGCCGGCCTCGCCGTACGCGCCGGTGGTGATCGCCTCGCGCAGGTCGGCGGCCACCTTGCGGTAGAGGGCGCCGGCGGCGCGGTCCTCGGCCGGTGCGGCGGCGGCACGGCCACGGCCCGGCGGCGGGGCGGGCTCCGAGGCCGTCGTGAGGTCCTCACCCGGCGCGGCCGAGCGGTCCTGGCCCGGCGCGGTTCCTGCGGCCGCGGGGCGGTCGGGCTCCAGTGCCACGTCAGTCAATGTCCCTCCTGGGGCGGTGTCCTGCGCAACCGTACCGGCGCGGACAGCCCGACCTTATCCCGCTGCGCCCTCGAAGCATCGCACTCGGCCGATCGCTCCCGGACGGCCCGATTCGACCGTTCCCGCAGCCGACCCCGGTTCTGGGCCGTCCGTTCACCTTCCCGTCACCGGGCTCCGGCGTACTTACCCCCGTCAGCGAAGTTGGCTAGTCAACTCGGCCCCGTCCGAACCTCCTCTCCGCCCGACTCCGCCCTCGCGAAGGCCACTCTCAGGACCCCCGGGCCCCCTGAGGCCCCTCGCGAAGGCAGCCCTCGCGAACCTCCCCCTCGCGACCGGCACCCCTCGCAGTACGCCCCCGATCAGGAGACTGACCCGTGACCGTGCACCGTGCCCGCGCCGCCGCCTTCGCGGCCGTACTGACCGCCGCCGCGCTCTCCCTCACCGCCTGCGGCTCCGCCGGTTCGACCACCGCGAAGTCCGGCGACGCCGCCAAGGCCGGCACCAAGGACGCCAAGGACGCCACCTCGCTCGCCGACTTCGGCGGCATGGACGGCCTGGTCGCCGCCGCCAAGAAGGAGGGCAAGCTGCACGCCATCACGCTGCCCCGGGACTGGGCGAACTACGGCAAGCTCATGGACTCGTTCAAGGCCAAGTACGGCATCGAGATCGAGGACGAGAACCCGGACGGCTCCAGCCAGGACGAGATCAACGCGATCACCTCCCGCAAGGGCCAGGACCGCGCCCCCGACGTGGTCGACCTCGGCAGCGCCTTCGCGCTCCAGGCGGTCAAGGACGGCCTGCTCGCCCCCTACAAGGTCGCCACCTTCGACAAGGTGCCGGACACCATGAAGGACGCGAACGGCGCCGCCGTCAACGACTACGGCGGCTACGTCTCCATCGGCTGCGACGCCAAGAAGATCGCCAACTGCCCGAAGACCTTCGCCGATCTGCTCAAGCCGGAGTACAAGGGCCAGGTCGCCCTCAACGGCAACCCGACCAAGTCCGGTTCCGCCTTCGGCGGCGTCTACGCGGCCGCGCTCGCCAACGGCGGCTCGCTGGACAACATCCAGCCCGGCATCGACTTCTTCGGCAAGCTGAAGCAGTCCGGCAACTTCAACCCGGTCGAGTCCACCCCGGCGACCGTCGAGAAGGGCGAGACCCCGATCTCGATCGACTGGTCCTACCTGAACGCCGGCTACACCGACGAGTTCAAGGAGAAGGGCGTCGACTGGAAGGTCTCCGTCCCCAGCGACGGCAGCTACGCCCAGTTCTACAACCAGGGCATCAACAAGTGGGCCCCGCATCCGGCGGCCGCCCGCCTGTGGCAGGAGTACCTGTTCAGCGCCGAGGGCCAGAACCTCTTCCTCGGCGGCTACGCCACCCCGTCCACCTTCGAGGCCCTGAAGAAGGACGGCACCCTGGACACCGCGGCCGCCGCCAAGCTGCCGGCCATCGAGAAGCCGTTCACCACCTTCCCGACCCAGGACCAGATCACGGCCGCCAAGAAGGTCGTCACCGAGAACTGGACCAAGGCCATCGCGGGCTGACATACCGTCACCTCACCTCGAACGGGCTGATCCCACTCATGACCACGGCTCCCACCCCGGTGCCGACCACCCCCGCCGCCACCGTTCCCGGTGGCGGCGCGGGGGCGTCCGCCACCGACACCGCCACGACCACCACCCCCACCCCGCGCCGCGGCCCGGCGCTGCGCCTCGGCGGCGGCTCCTGGCTCGCCACCGTGCCGCTCTTCGTCTTCTTCGCGATCGGCTTCGGCCTGCCGGCCGTCGCGATCGTGATCGGCGCCTTCACCACCTCCAGCGACGCGGAGGGCGGCGGCGGCCGGTTCACCCTCGACAACGTCACCGCCTCGGTCCAGGGGGCCTACTGGACGGCGATGGTCAGCAGCCTCAAGCTTTCCGCGCTCACCGCGCTGCTCTCCACCGTGATCGGCCTGCCGATCGCCCAGGCCGTGGTGACCTCCCGGTTCACCTGGCTGCGCCAGGCGGTGCTCACCGCCTCCGGCGTCCTGGCCAACTTCGGCGGACTGCCGCTGGCCTTCGCCTTCGTCGCCACCCTCGGCAACGCCGGCGAGATCACCAAGCTGCTCCACCTCACCGACCACGGCTGGTCGCTCTACTCCTTCACCGGCCTGACCGTCGTCTACCTGTACTTCCTCGTCCCGCTCATGGTGCTCACCATCACCCCGGCCCTGGACGGCCTGCGGGTGCAGTGGCGCGAGGCGGCCCACAACAACCGGGCCACCACCGTGCAGTACTGGCGCCACGTCGCGCTGCCGATCCTGCTGCCCTCGCTGCTCGGCGGGTTCGTCCTGCTCTTCGGCAGCGCCTTCGCCGCGTACGCCACCGCCGCCGCCATGGTCGGCGCCACCGTGCCGCTGGTCAGCCGCTCGATCGCCGACGCGCTCTCCGGCAACGTCCTGGTGGGCCAGGGCAACCTCGCCCTCGCCCTCAGCCTCAACATGATCGTGGTGGCCGTCCTGGTGATGGCCGTGTACCTCCCCCTCCAGCGCCGGAGTGCCCGATGGCTCAGCTGACCTCCGCCCGCACCTCGTCCGGGCGCCCGAAGGTGCGCTGGTGGCGCGGTGCCGTCCTGCTCCTCGCGGGCGTCTACTTCGTCGTCCCGCTCGCCGCCTCCGGATACTTCTCCATCGACGACCCGAAGGGCTACTCCTTCGAGGCGTACACCGGCCTGCTGAGCGCCCCCGGCTTCCTCGACAGTCTCTGGCTGACCCTCCAGCTCGCCGTCGTCACCGTCCTGGTGCTGCTGCTCCTGCTGGTGCCCGCGCTGATCGCGGTCCGGCTCGGCGCGCCCCGGCTGCGCCCGGTGATCGACGTGCTCTGCACGCTGCCGCTGGTCGTCCCGCCGGTCGCGCTCACCGCCGGCCTGATCGGCGTGCTGCGCTGGGGCCCGGACTACCTGATGGACACGCCGTTCTTCCAGACCTTCGTGTTCATCCAGGACCCGGACTTCCCGCTGGTCCTGGTCATCGCGTACGTGCTGATGTCGCTCCCGCTCGCCTACCGGGCGCTGGACGCGGGCCTGCGCGCGGTGGACGTCCGCACCCTGGTCGAGGCCGCCCGCAACTGCGGTGCGAGCTGGCCGCGCGCGGTGTTCACCGTCGTCCTGCCGAACCTGCGCGGCGCGCTGCTGAACGCCTCCTTCCTCACCCTGGCCCTGGTGCTCGGCGAGTTCACCGCCGCCTCGATCCTCGGCTACCAGCCCTTCCCCGTGTGGATCTACTCGGTCGGCAACAGCCAGGCCCACATGTCGGTCGCGGTCTCCATCCTGAGCCTGCTGATCACCTGGCTGCTGCTGCTCCTGCTGGCCGCCGTCGGCCGCGAGCGCCGGCACAGGACCACGTCCTGACGTCCGCACCGCTCGGCCGCACCGTTCGGCCTCACTGTTCGACCTCCCGACGTCCCGAGCTCCTGAATTCCACGGAGAAACGAACCCCCATGACTTCCCTCGCAGTTGAGAAGACCGCCACCGCCCCGGGCGGCGCCACCGTCGAGTTCCGCACCCTGCGCCGGGCGTTCGGCACCACCACCGCGCTGGACGGCCTGGATCTCACCGTCCGGCCGGGCGAACTCCTCGCCCTGCTCGGCCCGTCCGGCTGCGGCAAGACCACCGCGCTGCGCATCCTGGCCGGCTTCGAGCAGCACGACTCCGGCCAGGTGCTGGTGGACGGCGAGGACATCACCCGGATCCCCGCGCACCGGCGCGACGCCGGCATGGTGTTCCAGTCCTACAGCCTCTTCCCGCACCTTACCGCCGCCGACAACGTCGCCTTCGGCCTTCGGATGCGCGGCACCGGCAAGGCCGAACGGCGCGGTCGCGCCCAGGAGTTGCTGGAACTGGTCGGCCTGCCGCAGCACGCCGACCGCTACCCGCACCAGCTGTCCGGCGGCCAGCAGCAGCGCATCGCGCTCGCCCGCGCGCTCGCCCTGCAGCCGCGCGTCCTGCTGCTCGACGAGCCGCTGTCCGCGCTGGACGCCAAGGTCCGCCTCTCGCTGCGCGAGGAGATCCGGCGCCTCCAGCAGGAGTTGGGCATCACCACCCTGTTCGTCACCCACGACCAGGAGGAGGCGCTCTCGATGGCCGACCGGGTCGCCGTGCTGCGCGCGGGCCGGCTGGAGCAGTGCGCCACCCCGTCCGAGCTGTACGCCCGCCCGGCGACGGCCTTCGTGGCCGAGTTCGTCGGCACCATGAGCCGCATCCCGTGCACCCGGACGGCCGACGGCGTCGAGGTGCTCGGCCGCCGCCACGCCGTGGACGGCACCGCGCCCGCCGAGGGCGAACTGGAGGTCCTGGTCCGGCCCGAGAACGTGTCGCTGGCCCCGGCCGGGGACGGCCCGGCCCTGGTGGTCTCCGCGTCCTTCCTGGGCGCCGTCACCCGGCTGACCGTCCGCCTCGCCGACGGCACCGAGGTCAAGGCCGACCTGCCGACCGAGGCCGCCGCCACCCTGCCGATCGGCTCCCGCGCCGCGCTCACCCTGCCCGAGCGGCCGGTGCTGGTGGACCGCCGTACCGTCTGAACCGACCTGTCCGTCCCTACTGCACTGCCTCTGCCGCCTCTACTGCCTCTGCTGCTGAACCACCGAAGGTACCGCCATGCCTGAGACCCCCCTGCCCGCCGCCGTCCTCTTCGACATGGACGGCACCCTGGTCGACACCGAGCACCTCTGGTGGCAGGCCGCCGCCGAACTCGCCGAGGAACTCCAGCACCCGCTGACCGACCAGGACGCCCCCGAGGTGCTCGGCCAGGCGATCGAGCACACCGCCGCCCATCTGCACCAGGTCAGCGGCACCTCGCTCAGCGAGGCCGAACTCGCCCACCGCCTCGGCGAGTCCTTCTTCGGCAAGGTCTCCGCCGAGACCGTCCCGCGCCCCGGCGCCCTCGCGCTGCTCGCCGAACTGCGGGACGCCCGGGTGCCCACCGCACTGGTCTCCGCCTCGCCGCGCCGGGTGGTGGAGCTCGTCCTCTCCACCATCGGCCGCGACTGGTTCGCCGTCACCCTGGCCGCCGAGGACACCGAGCGCACCAAGCCCGCGCCGGACCCGTACCTCGCCGCCGCCGACCGCCTCGGCCTGGACCCGGCGGCCTGCGTGGCCGTCGAGGACACCCCGACCGGCGTCGCCTCCGCCACGGCCGCCGGCTGCGCGGTGCTCGCCGTGCCGTCCACCGCCACGCCCATCCCCGACGGCTCCCGGGTCACCCTGCTCGACAGCCTGGTCCACGCCGACCTCGCCCTGCTCGGAAAGCTCGGCGCCCGCCCGGCCGGCTGACCACCGTGCCCTACCTCCTGCTCGCCCTCGCCATCACCAGCGAGGTCTGCGCCACCAGCTGCCTCAAGCTCACCGAGGGCTTCACCCGCCTCTGGCCCAGCCTGGGCGTGGGCATCGGCTACGCCCTCTCCTTCCTGCTGCTCGGCCGGGCCCTGAAGCACATCCCGGTCTCCGTCGCCTACGCCGTCTGGTCGGGCGCGGGCACCGCCGCGGTGGCCGGCATCGGCGTCATCGCCTTCGGCGAGTCCCTGGGCCGCCTCCAGTGGCTGGGCATCGCCCTGGTGATCGTCGGCGTCATCGTCCTCAACCTCAAGGGCGGCCACTGACCGCCGGCGTGTCGGTGCCGGGTGCGAGCATCGGGCGCATGGGAGTTCTCTTCAACTACTACACCGCCGCCGACGACCGGGCCGCCGCCGGGGCGATCGTGCGCGACGACGACGAGCCGTTCGGCACCGGGTACGACGAATTCACGGTGAAGGGGATCGACCCGATGGTCGGCCTCCTTCCCGCCGAGTCCCTCCTCACCGGCAGGCCCGAGGCGCAGCTCGCGGCCGATCCCGGGCGCAACCGGCTGGTCGCGATGCTCGAGGACGGCGAGATCGTCGCCCTGACCATCCCGGACGCGCTCCGCGACGCCCTGACCGCCGCCGACCACCACACGCTGACCGCCGCCGGCCTGGCCTGGTCCCGGTCCGACACCTCCGACATGCTCCCGGACGAGGCCCACCTCACCGAGTTCCTGGAGCAGTTGGCCGCCCTGGCCCGCCGGGCGGCGTCCCGCGGCCACCACCTCTACTGCTGGATCTGCCCGTAGCCACGCACAGCCCCTTCCACCCAGGGCCGGCCCCACCCGTGTACAGGAAGTCGACGCGTCCGACTTCCTGTACACGGACTCCTGGTCGTACGACGGTCAGTTGGGGACGTCATCCAGGTCGAACACGCTGCCGAGCTCACCGGCGGCGGGCGTCTCGACCTTCGGAACGGTGCCCAGACCCGAGTACGTCACGGTGACGGACTGCTGCGCGCCGTTCTTCTCGCCGAACTCCCGGTACTGGACGAGCTCCTGTCCGGCGTTGAGCCAGAAGTCGACGGTGAGCGTCCGACCGCCCCTCACCATGGCCCGCTCCAGAGCGGTGCGGCGCTCCGGGGAGAGACCCGGGATCCCGGCGGCCACGGTGGCGATCTCCTCGACGGCGCGGTAGCGCGTGAGCCGGACGCCGTCGACCGTCTCGGTCCCGGCCTTCTGCATCACCAGAGCCGCCGCCGTCAGGGCCGCCTTCGGGTCAAGCTCGTCCGCCCCGGGGGCGGACGCACCGCCCCCGCAAGCGGTGAGCCCCGCGACCAGTACGGCCGATGTGACAGCGGCACGACGCACCCCGCCCATGGCAAGTCCCCCATGATCCTTTCCCGAACAACCCGGCGGACCTTAACGGATCACCAAACCCACCCGACAGCGAATTTCCACAGCCCGACGGGCGTGGCCACCACCGGAACGGCCCGCGCACACTTCGACCTCCTCCCCCGACTTGGCAGCGGTTCCAACGGCCACGACGGTGGCGGTGGCCGCCCTCCGACGCAGGACGCAGAACCGGTGCGGAGTGGGTCAGTTCACGGAATGTTCCCCTCTGGTGATGTGTGCGGCTTGGTGTGTGCCGGGGCTCCCGACGCCGTTTCGCGACATCACGCGGACGGAAGGGCCGACATCGCCGCCGAGGACGAGCACGGCGCCCGGACCGTACTCCTACCGACGTACACGCAACCCGGGTCCACCGCCGGCCGCAGTAGAGCCATCAGAAGCCGTCGACCCACTGGCCGCCATCACCGGTGGCGGGCGGGTCGGGCACGCCGCCGCGCGCGAACTCGGCGATGCCGGGGATCACCCTGCGCGGCACGGCCGGCTCGGCCGGCACGAACTCACCTCCCCGGTACGGTCTCGCCGCTAGGCGGGCCAACTGGCTTGTCGGGCCGCGCTCGTTGGGCCGAGCCCGCCGATCGGCGTCCACTCGTGCTCCAGGATCGAGTAGGTGATCGAGTCGCGCCAGGCGCCATGGACGAAGACGTGGTCGCGGATCCGCCCGTCCTCGGTCATCCCGGCCCGCGGCAGCGTGCGCGCCGATGCCTCGTTGAGCGGCGAGCGGGCGGCCCAGATCCGGTGCAGGCCGAGGACGTTGAAGCCGAGCGCGCACAGCAGGTGGACGGTCTCGGTGCCGAGGCCCTTGCCCCACGCGTCCGAGTGGAGGGCGAAGCCGATCGTGGCGGCCTGCTGCGGCTCGGTCGCCAGGCGGGCGTACCCGATCAGCTTCTGCTCGCCGCGATGGGTGACAGCGAGGCACTACTCGGTTCGCGGGGTGACGCTCGCGGAGGCGATGGACCGGGCCGTGATCGCCTGGACCTGCTCACGGGTGCGGGGCTCGAAGCTGAGGTGGCGGGTGGCCTCGGGGTCTCCGTAGATGGCCAGGAGGTCTTCGGTGTCCTCGGATTCGACTTCGCGCAGCGCCAGGCGCGGGCCGGCCGGGTAGAGGGTCATGGCTGCGGATCCTATCCGCCGGGTCACCGAACGAGGACGGAGTCGGGGCGGCGCAGGTAGGCTCCGCGGCCGGCGTTCGGGAGAACTGGAACGGTGCCCACGTGACAAGGTCCGCCGAGCCGTTCGACGACGGCTCGGCGGACCGGGTGGCTCTCGTGCCCGGGCTCGCTCAGCGGCCGGTCAGCAGGCCCGGCAGTTCGGCGATCGAGGCGAGGACGTGGGTCGCGCCGTCCGCCCGCAGGCGGGCCTCGTCGTGGGCGCCGGTCAGGACGCCGGCGACGACGGAGGCGCCCGCGCGGGTGCCGGTCAGCATGTCGTAGCCGGTGTCCCCGGCCACCGCGACCTGGCGGACGGAGTCCGTGGCCGTGCGCAGCAGGGCGGTGAGGGCGAGGTCGGGGTACGGGCGGCCGCGGCCGGCCTCGGCGGGGCAGAGGGTGAGGTCGGCGACGGACTGCCAGCCGAGGGCGGTCAGGATGCGGTCCTGGGTGGCCCGGGAGAAGCCGGTGGTGAGGACCACCTTCCGGCCCTGGCCGCGGAGTTCGGCGATCGCCTCGGCCGCGCCCGGCAGTGCGGCGCAGTGGCCCGCGTCGACCAGGTCGTGGTAGGCGGCCTCGAAGGCCGCGTTGGCCCGTTGGGCCTTGTCCTCCGCGCCGAACAGGTGGCGGAAGACGGAGATCTTGGACTCGCCCATGGTGGCCCGGACGTGCTCCAGCATGCGGGCGTGCTCGGGGCTGCCGGCCTCGACGCCGAGCGAGCCGGCGGCGGCCTGGAAGGCCTGCTCGACCAGGCCGTCGTCGGCGACGGTGGTGCCGGCCATGTCGAGCACGACCAGGCGGATGTCAAGCGACATGTTCGGTTCCTCCTACAGGTTGGCGAGGTCGGCGGTGGTCTCGGCGATGGCGGGCGAGCAGGTCATGCCGCGGCCGCCCGGGCCGGTGACCAGCCAGACGCCGTCGCGGACCCGTTCACGGTGGACGACCCGGGTGGTGTCCACGCACTGCGCGTACACCCCGGCCCAGCGGCGGCGCACCCGGGGCAGCGGGCGGCCGAGCAACTCCTCGGCCACGCCCACCAGGTGGTCGTACGGGTCCTCGACCACGTCGAAGCCGAACGGCTGGTCGTACTCGTGGGTGTCTCCGATGGTGAGGCCCCCGTCGCGGCGCTGGACCATCAGCAGCTGCATCCTGTGTTCGGCGGCGACCGACGGCTGCGGCTGGACGGCCTTCAGCCGCTCCAGCGCGGCGCCCGCGAAGGCGGGGTAGTAGCGGAAGCTGTCGCCGTCGGCGACCGAGGTGGTCAGCGTCTCGCCCAGTGGGTCGGTCTGCATCATCTGCAACCGCACCTTGCGGACGGGCAGTCGGGGCGCCAGCTCGCGGACCAGGCCGCCCAGCCAGGCGCCGGTGCAGAGGACGACCAGGTCGCCGGTGTGCACGTCGCCGTGGTCGTCGCGGACGGCGTTCTCGCCGATCACCTCGCGGACCTCGCGCCCGGGCAGGAAGGTGTAGCGGCCGCTGGCCAGCAGGGCGGCGCGCAGGGCGGGTTGGGCGGTGCGGGGTTCGACGGCGGCATCCCGTTCGCATGCCAGCGCGCCGAGCAGCCTGCCACGCAGCGCCGGGTTCTGCGCCCTCGTCTCGTCGGCGTCGAGCAGCCGGTAGCCGCGCGCCTCGGCGTCGGGGAGGGTCAACGCTTCTTCCGCGACGGCGAGTTCGGCCTCGGTGCGGATCGCGGTGAGCGATCCGTTGGCCCGGAAGCCGAGGTCGGGCACCCGGGCGCCGATCCGCTCCCACAGCTCGCGGGCGCGCAGCGCGGTGTCCAGTTCCTCGCCCTCCGCCCGGCCGCTGACCCAGACCAGGCCGAAGTTGCGCACGGAGGCGCCGCGCGCCTCGGCCTCGCGCTCCAGGTGGACGACCTCGTGGCCGCGTTCGACGGCCTGCCAGGCGTGCATGGTGCCGAGCACGCCCGCTCCTACGACGATGACTCTCATGCGGCCAGACTGGTGCGGCGAGGTGTCCGAGGGGAGTCCGAGCAGCGGCGCCGAGGTGAACCGGCCGAAAAGTTGTACAGACAACCCATGGCCGGTGCGCCGGGTGACACCGCGGCGGCCCGCGATGTCACCCACGGCCCGCCCGGTCAGGCGGCCCGGACCGGGTCGGTGCCGAGCCACCAGGCCGGGGCGGCGGTGCCGTCCGTGGTGCGGCCGTCCGCGTGCACGTAGTGCCGCACATCGCGGCCGGGCTCGCGCAGTTCACCGTCGAGGGCGCGCTCCAGCCACTCCGCACCGAAGCGGAACACCTCGGCGGCGGTGCCGCCCAGCGGGTGGAACTCGTTCTCGTAGACCCGCATCTCCTTGGGCGCGCGGATCCGGTCGTAGGTCGCCATCGCCTGCTCCAGCCGGGTCAGTTCGTCGAACTCGCCGATGCCCACGAGGACCGGACAGGTGATGTCCGCGACGAGGTCGCCGAGCGGCATCCGGGAGGCGAGCTCGCGGTCGAATGCCTCCTCGTCCTCATAGCCGGCCATGAACATGTAGTTGTTCTTGAAGGTCGGCTGCGCCCGGTTGAAGATCGTCTCGAAGTCGCCGCTGACGCCCTCGAAGCCGGCCAGCGCGGCCAGTCGCGGGTCGGTGGCCGCCGCCCGCATCCCCCAGTAGCCGCTCATGCTGATGCCGAACATGCCGATCCGCTGCGGGTCCACCTCGGGCAGGTCGGCCAGGTGGTCGATGTAACGGCCGATGGCACGCTCGTAGTTGGTGAGGTCGACGGTGAGCCCACCGGCCCGGGACTCGCCCTGGCCGGGCCCCTCGATCGAGAGCGCGACCACACCGCGGGAGGTGTAGTAGCGCTCCGCGGCGTAGATGTAGTCCTCCTTGATCATGTCCATCCCCGGGCCGAGGATGACCGCCGGCGCGCCCTCGACGGCCCCGGCCGGCAGGTGGAGCAGGGCGTGGATGTGCGAGCCCTCGAAGTCCAGCACCACCCGGCGCACCCGGCGGCCGCGCAGCTCGCCGAGCCGCGCCACGCAGTGGTTGGTCCGCTCCCGGAACGCCCGCTTGCGCGGGTCGGCGGCGTCGAAGACGGAGTACTGCGCCCGGCCCCACATCACGGCGGCACGCAGGTAGAGGTCGGCGGCGGTGCGGTCGTAGCCGCCGGCCTCGTGGTGGGCGGCCCGCTCCTCGGCCTGGCCGGCCACGGTGGCCCACGCCTTGGGCAGCATGGCGCCGCTCCGGACGAGGGCGAAGACCTTGTCGAAGTCGGTGTGGTCGTGGCCGAGCTGTTCCATCGTGCCCTTGGCCTGCGGGTGCAGGGCGTCGAAGCCGCCCTGCGCGAGGGCGATGTCCAGGGCCCAGCTCTGTCCGGTCGATCGCATGGTCATGGGAGGTACGCTCCGTTCGGCGCAATTACATAAGTACTTAATCATTAAGTGCTTACACTTGCTGTGCTGTCAACCCGCCGCCGAAGGAGCACCCTCATGACCGACCCGGAACACCCGCGACCCGGCGCCGACCACCGGCCCTCCGACCGGGGCGGCACCCGCGCCCTCGCGCTGGACGGGCTGGCCCGCGCCGCCTACAGCCTCAGCGCGGCGGACGCCCGGCTGCGCGGCCGGGCCACCCGCACCCGCGGCGCGCTCTCGCTCACCCACGCGCGGGCCCTGCGCGTGCTCGCCGACGAGGGGCCGCTGCCGGTCAGCCGACTGGCGGCGGGCACCGAGACCACCGCCGCGGCCGCGACTCAGCTGGTCAACGGCCTGGAGGAGGCCGGCTACGTCACCCGCGAGCGGCCGGAGCACGATCGCCGGTCCGTCGTGGTCACCCTCACCCCGGACGGCCGCGAGCGGCACCGCCTGCGCCAGCAGGCACTGGCGCAGGCCCTGGAACGGCTGACGGCCGGCCTCGACGCCGCCGAGGTCGACACCGTCACCACCGTCCTGCGCGGCCTGGCCGAGGTCTACGACGAGCTCTGAACGCCCGCGCCCACGGAGAAGAGCCGGGGCCACCGACGAGGACCGGCCGACGAAGCCCGACAGGACAGGCCCCCCGGGCCGGGAACCGCACCCCTCCCGGCCCGGGGGGCCACGCCCACCGCACCGCTACCGCAGCACGCCCGCCCGCAGGTAGTTGCGCCGCCCGAAGACCGGCTCGTCCACCGCCGTCAGCTCCTCCACCTGGAACCGGTACAGGGCCGCCGCGCCGCCGCCCGTCAGGAACTGCCGCCGCACCTCCGCGTCCTGGGCGAAGGACGGGAACCGGCCCTGGTACGCGGCCAGCGCCGCCTCCGCCTGCCGCCCCCACGCCTCGCCCGCGCTGCCGGACAGCTGGACACCGCGCAGCTGCTCGCCGAAGACCGGCGGCGGCAGGAAGACGGTGGCGGCGGCCCGGGCCTCCTCCGCGAGGTGGTGGCTGTGCCGGGTGGAGCGCTCGCTGACGAAGTACAGGACGAGGTCGTCGTCGTGCGCGAAGAAGGCGAGGTTGGCGTGCGGGCCGCGCTCGTGGCCGGCGGTGGCGAGGGTGAGCACCATGGCCTCGGCCAGCAGCCCCTCCACGCCCTTGCGCAGCTCCTCGGCGGGCCGGTCCCCCTGGGTGACGTCGAGTCGGTACGGCATTGGCACATCCCTCCCGCCGGCACGCCCACGGCGCGCCCCTGGCACGACTGAGCCGGGCGGGCGCCCCTCGGGAGGGGCCCCACGCCCGGCTCACATGCTCTCCCCGCCGCCCCGGCCGCACAAGGGCCGTGCGGGGCAAGGGAATCAGCGCCGCTGCGCCTCCAGCGGCGCACCGCGGCCACCCGTCGCCATGGCGCCCGCGCAGAGCAGCGGCCGCAGCGGGCCGCTGCGCGCCCGGTCCACCAGGGGCGCCGCGCGCCCGGCGGCCAGTGCCAGCGGGATCGCGACCAGGACGCCGACCAGCGCGCCGACCAGCACGTCGTGCGGGTAGTGCACACCGACCCAGACCCGGGAGGCGCCCATCAGCACGGCGGCGATCCCGGCGATCAGGCCCAGCCGCCGGTTCACGAACCAGAGCGCGGTCGCGGCGGAGAACGCGATCACCGTGTGGTTGCTCGGGAAGGACCAGTCACCGGCGCCCGGGCAGGCCTCCAGCGAGACGCTGCCGGCGATCTGCGCGCACGGCCGGACCTCCTCAACCGCCCCCTTGAACACCGAGTTGACGGCATAGGCGACGATCACGATCAGCGGCGAGGCCAGCACCTTGGCCATCAGCGCCGACTCGGTGCCGCGCGCCCGCCACCACGCGTAGACCATGAAGACCGCGAACAGGCCGAGCCCGAGCGCGGACCAGACCTTGACCAGCTCATCCAGCCAGTGCGGCGCGGCGTCCGCCCACCCGATCACCCGGGTGTAGAGGCCGCCGTCGATACCGCTGCCGTCGTACACGGCCAGCGCCCGGGAGGACATCACGCGTCACCTCCGTGACGCCGCGCCGTACGGGCGCGGAACAGTTCAAGAACAATCGGGATCACGGAGACAACTACTACCAGACCGATGATGGGGAGCAGATAACGGTCGATGCTGGGTACGGACGAGCCGAGCGCGTACCCGGCCAGCACCACTCCGACGGTCCAGACCGCCCCGCCCGTCACCTGCCAGAAGGTGAACGAGCGGACCGGCACCTCCAGCACGCCGCAGAGCGGATTCAGCACCGTTCGGACCACCGGGATGAACCGGGCGAGCACGATCGCCTTGCCGTAGCCGTACTTGGTGAGCAGTTCCTCGGCGCGCTCGACGCCCTGCCGGAGGCTCTGCCGCCTGGAGCGGCGCAGCAGCGCCCGCCCGCCGCGCCTGCCGATCACATAGCCCACCTGGGCGCCGGCCAGCGCCCCGATCAGGGCGGCCGGCAGCACCTGGTACAGCTCCAGCTGCGGCCCCTTGGTCGCGCCGGGCACACAGAGCAGGCCGGCGGTGAACAGCAGCGAGTCGCCGGGCAGGAAGAACCCGACCAGCAGGCCGGTCTCGGCGAAGAGCACGACGGCGATGCCGAGCGCGCCGAACGCGGCGAGCAGCGACGAGGCGTCCAGCAGGTTCACGGCGAGGGCGTGAACGGCCGGAACGGCGGGCGACTGGAGCAAGGCTGGCGGACCTCCCGTACGTTGGAGGGCGCGCCCGCGAGGCGCACCCTCGACCGTCTACAGTGACGTAGACGGTCTACATGACTGTAGACGAAACCTGGAGGAATCGCCGCCATGTCCGACGTACCGTCCGCCCGCCGGCCCGCCGGGGAGCTGGAGGCCGAGGTGCTGGCCGCCCTCTGGTCAGCGCGTCACCCGCTGACGCCGCAGGACGTCCAGGCGGCCCTCGGCGGTGACCTCGCCCGGACCACCATCGCCACGATCCTCGCCCGGCTGCACGACAAGGGCACCGTGGAGCGCACCCGGACGGGCCGCGCCTACGCGTACATCCCGACCGTCCAGGACCCGGCCGGCCTCGCCGCCCGCCGGATGCACACCGAGCTGGGCCGCGAACCGGACCGTTCGACCGTGCTGGCCCGCTTCGTCTCCGACCTCTCCGTCGAGGACGAGCGGCTCCTCCGCGAACTTCTCGGCGACGGCGACGGCGACGGCGACGGCGAGCCGACCGAAGCGGGCCACATGACCGGCACGGCCGGCCCGGCCGGCCCCGACCAGTACGGCGGGGGCGCGCCCGGAGCGGCCGCGTCATGATGATCGCCGTCTGGGCGCCGCTGCTGCTCCCCCTCCTCGCCGCCCCGCTGGCCCGCCGCCTCGCCGACGCGCTGTCGCCCCGGGCGGCCGCGTGGACGCTGGCCGGCACCGCCACCGTCCTGGCCGGCGGCACGCTCTGCTCGCTCGGCCTGCTCGCCGCCGCCGGACTGCTCCAGCTGCCGCCGGTCGCCGCGCTCGGCCACCTCTCACTGCCCTGGCTGACCTCGGCCGCGCCCGCCGCCGCGCTGTCGGCCGTGCCGGCCGGTCTGGCGCTGGTGGCCCTGGCGGCGCTGGCCGTCCGGACCGCGCGGCACCGCCGGCTCGACCTGCGCACCGCCCGGGCGGCACTGCCCGCCCCGGCCGCGCACCCCGGGGACCCGCGCCCCGACGACGCACACCGCGAGACCCCGCGCCCCGACCGGCATCCGGACATGCGCCCCCCACGCGCCTCCGTGCGCCGGGCGCGCACCGAGCACCCCCGGGGCCTCCGCGCCCTCCGCGCCCTCCGCGCCCTCCTCGCCCTCCTCGCCCTCCTCGACCGGGCCCGCGCCCTGCTCCGCCCGGACCACCACCCGCTCGCCGTCCTGGACGACGAGTGCGCCGACGCCTTCGCCCTCCCCGGACGGCTCCGCCGCCCCGGCCGGCCGGGCGAACCGGGCCGGATCGTGGTCACCTCCGGAATGCTGCGCGCCCTCACCGCCCCGGAACGGGCCGCGCTGCTCGCCCACGAGCGCGCCCACCTCGCCGGCCGCCACCACGTCTTCCTCGCCCTCGCCGAGCACGCCGCCGCCGTCCACCCCGCGCTGCGGCCGCTGCGCGCGCCGCTCGGCTACCACCTGGAGCGCTGGGCCGACGAGGTCGCCGCGGAACGGGTCGGCGACCGCACCGTCACCGCCCGCGCGGTCGGCCGCGCCGCCCTGGCGGCCAGCCGCTCACCCTGGCCGGCCCGGCCCCGGCTGGTCCCGGCCGCCCACTCCGGGCCGGTTCCGCGCCGGGTCGCGGCCCTGCTGCAGCCGACCACCGCCGCGCCCGCGGCCCGGTCCGGCACCGGCCGCCGCGCCGCCGCGTTCGCGCTCGCCGCCTGCCTGGCGCTCACCACCGCCGCGGCGCTGGACGCCACCGCCGACCTCCACCACACGGTCGAGGCCGCCCAGCAGGGCACCGCGACCGACCGGTAACCACCCGCCGGAAGCCCCCGCCCCAACCCCCGCCGCACCCCTACCGCATCCCCAGCGCGATCCTCACCGCGGTCCCCGCCCCCGCAGGTACCGCAGGCGCCACCAGCCGCCCCAGCAACACGACATGTCCATTTTCATACCGTCGGGTATGCCGACTTGGCAGACCCCATGCCCAGGATCGAACAGCCCCCGTACGCTTTCGTCAGCGCGTCGGCCCCGACGCGTCCTCGAACGGCGGCGAGGAGCAACCCGAGTGCGGCAGACCGGACGGCAGACCCGACGACCCGAGCGTCGAACTCCGCAGACCGCGGCGGAGCTGGCCAAGGTCCACGACCGCACCCTCGCCGAGGCCACCGCCAGGGACCTGGCCCCGGACGCCCCGCTCGACGACGACCCGGCCCGGCTCCAGCCCCGCCCCGAGATCGGCGACTCCTGGGCCCGGCTGCGCCGCCTGGGGCTCGACCCGGACGCCGGCGCCGCCGCCGTCCACCTCGGCCCCGCCGAGATCGAGCACCGCCGCCGCACCAGCGGCCTCGACGCCGTCCTGCCCGTCCTGCGCGACACCCTGCTCGAACCGGTCGGCCAGACCCCGCTGATCCTCGCCATCGCCGACGCCGAGGGCCACGTCCTCTGGCAGGAGGGCGAGCGCGGGCTGCGCCGCAGCGCCGACCGGATCGGCTTCCTCACCGGCGCCCGCTGGGTCGAGGAGAGCGTCGGCACCAACGGCATAGCCGCCGCCCTGCGCGCCCAGCGCCCCATGCACGTCCACTCCTCCGAGCACTACCTGCGCAGCCACCACTCCTGGACCTGCGTCGCCGCACCGGTGCGCGACCCGGGCACCGGGCGGCTGATCGGCGCCATCGACCTCAGCGGCCCGGCCCACAGCGTCCGGCCGTACCTGCTGCAGCTGACCGCCACCGCCGCCCGGCTCGCCGAGACCGAACTGCGCGCCCGCCGCCTGGAGTCGCTGCACCACCTGCGCACCCTGGCCGCCCCGCTGCTGGCCCGGGTGAACGGCCCGGCGCTGGTGGTGGACGCCGCCGGCTGGACCGCCGCCGCGGCCGGCCTGCCGCCGCCCACCCGGCTGCGACTGCCCGCCGAGGGCTGGGGCTCGGCCGCCGTGCACTGGCTGCCCAGCCTCGGCGAGTGCGTCATAGAGCCGCTGGCCGACGGCTGGCTGGTCCGCCCGGTCCGGCCGCAGGACGATGCCCGGGCGGAGGACGACGACGGCGCCGCCGAACAGGCCGAGGGCGCCCGGCTCCGGCTCGACCTGCGCCGGCCCGACCGGCCGGAGCTCTCGGTGCACGGCGCGGCCGGCGGCTGGTCCCACGCGCTCAGCCCGCGCCATGCCGAACTGCTGCTCCTGCTCGCCGCCGAGCGCGACGGCCACACCGCGGCCCAGCTCGCGGACGCCCTCTTCGGCGACCCGGGCCGGACGGTGACGGTTCGTGCCGAACTCTCCCGGCTCCGCCGCTACCTGGGCGGCCTCCTGGCCCACCGGCCGTACCGGTTCGCCGAATCGGTGCTGGTCAGCGTGGTCGGGCCGGACGACCCGTACGACCTGCTGCCGGTCTCCTCGGCGCCGGCCGTGCGCCGGCTGCGGGTGGGTCTGGCGAACGGGACGGTCCGGCTGCCGGGCACCCCGCCCTTACCCGGTCCGCGCACGCCGGACGATCTCCCGTTGCCGGACGACCTCCCACGAACGGGTGAGCTCCCACCACCCGGCGAACCCCCACGGCCGCCGGGGCCGCCCGCTCAGCCGCCGAGCAGCGCGGACAGCTGGGCGTCGGTCGGACCGCAGGCTCGCTCGGCCTCCTCCGAGACCAGCGCGTAGGTACGGTCCAGCCAGGCCTGCACCCGGGGCTTGGAGGCCTCCAACAGGGCGCTGCCGTGCGGGGATTCGAGGGCCAGGTGCAACGTCGAGCCGTGGCAGGGACAGTACGCGGGCCACAGCTTGACGTCGCCCTGGCCGCTCAAGGAGCGCAGGCCGTCGCGCAGAAGGTCACGCGAGAACACCCAGTCGGCCTCGTCCGGCCGCCCGAGATGGAACGTCAGCAGCACCTCGTACGGGCGCTCGGTGTCGAACCGGAACCTGGTCCGAACCTCCCCGACGACCTCCTCACCCAGCGAGATCCGCAGCGTCAGCACTTCCTCCACCGCCGCCGGAGCGGCGGTGGAGCCTGCCTCATCGCCGCCCGTGGGGGTAGCGGCGAGAGGGGCACTGGAAGGTGCGGGCAGCGGGTCGGACGGCATGACGGTCTCTCCGGGACGGCGTGGGATGTCACCAGGGTGCGCCACCGACGACCGCCGGGCAAGGGTTGCAAGGAGGTTGCAATAATCCCCGACCCGGCCGGGCGGCCCTTACCGGCCTTATCAGACGGATCGTCAATTTCCTTTCCCCAGAAGGCTGTCCACGTATTGGATCAATTCGGTCCAAGGTCTGGTCCGGGCCCGGCCACCCGCTGGTACGCTCGTCCCCCTGCCGGCGCGCGCGAGCGCGCGAACACCGGCGGACCCGCACGGGCGCGCCCGGCGGCAGTCCGCCCGTGACGGCGATTCGGGCCTTCCCGCAGCGCGTGGGAGGATACGGCGACCGCAACGCCGACTTCGGGGAGGGAGGGTCCGGTGGCTCTGCGCGAGGACACCGAGCGGGGCGTACGCCACGAGCGCGACCAGTGGCACGAGCGCCACGGCCGGCACGGCAGACGGAAGCCGTTCGGCGGCCGGCTCCGGCTGCCCACCCTCCGCTTCTCCGGGGCCGCGATGGCGATGTCCACCGTGGTCGGCATCAGCATCGCCACCACCTACCTGCTCAACGAGCAGCAGGGCGTCGGCCGCCGGGCCGGGGTCGCCCGGGTCGGCTCCAGCCCTCCCCCGCCCAGCCCGGCCCCCGATCAGGCCGCCACGGGCCAGGCCGCCGCCGATCAGTCCACCACCGATCAGGCCCACGGCGCCGCCGACCGGACCCCGGCCGCGCCCTCGTCGCGGCGGCCCTCGGCCGGCCCCTCGGGGACGGCCTCGCCCAGCGTCTCCACCGCGCCCCGCCCGGACGCGCCCCGCCCGGGCCCGTACGAGGCCGGCTCCCCCTCGCCCGGTACGCACGACGCCGACACCCACGGCAAGGGGACGGGCACACCCGGGGCCGCCGTCCACGGGCCCCTCGCCGCCCCCTCCGACACCGGCCAGGGCGCCTTCGCCGATCCGTCCGCCGAGGCCCTCGGCCCGGTCCGGGAGCGGCCCACCGCACCCCCTGCCGGCCCGGCCGCCGAACCGCCCGCCACCCCACGTCCGTTCACCAAGTCCTCGCCCGCGCCCGCCGCACCCGACAGCCGCTCGACCGACGAGGACCCCGCCGACCCGTCAGTCCCGGACGATCCCGTCGAGCCCGCCGATCCGGCCGATCCGGCCGACGACGGTGCCACCGACGCGGCCCTGACCGGCCGCGCCCTCGTGCAGCCGGTCGGCCGCGACGGCCTCCGGCACCTGCTCTCCCTGACCGTCGCCGAGCCGCTCACCGCGCTCCAGGCCGAGTTCCGGCTCGCCCCCGGCGAGTTGGCCCCCGGCACCGGCACCGCCTGGACCGATCTGCCCGGCACCGTGGTCACCGCCCACCAGGAACGCGGTGTGCTGGTCTACCGGTTCACCACCCCGGCCGGCACCGACGTCCGCCCCGGCCACTACACCTTCGGCGTGCGCGGTACCCGCCCGGCCGCCGCCCCGGAACGGACCGCCGGGCCGGAGCACCGGGCGGCCGGGAGCCGGAGCACCGAGAGCTGGAACGCCGCCGCGTTCGGCATCCACCGCCCCCGGGCCGTCGCCGCCCTCGGCACCTTCACCGCGCCGTCCCGCTGAGCCGCCGTCCACCGAACCAGCACCCGGCCGCGATCCGACAATCCGACAGGTCACGGCCCTTCTCGGGCTCGTCCCGGCAACCCCGTTCGTTACTGTGGGTACCAATCGGCACAGGGGCCCCGACTCGGGCCCCGAACGCCGTGCCACCGCATCCGAGGAGGAGTTCGTGTCCACGGTCCTGACCCAAGGCGGCAACGCCCCGCTGACCGCCGCGCGGGTGACCGTCGAGGTCACCGCGCCCAAGGCGCTGGACGTCTCCGGCCTGTTGCTGACCGACGCCGGAAAGGTCCGCTCGGACGCCGACTTCGTGTTCTTCAACGCCCCCGACGGCCCCGGTGTGACCCACCGCCCGGCCGGCGGCGGCACCCCGGACGCCATCACCATCGACACCGGCGCCGTCCCGGCCGGCATCACCAAGGTCGTGGTGACGGCCAGCCCCGACGAGGCCGGCGCCACCTTCGCGGGCATCGAGCCGACCGCGACCGTCCGCGACGCCGACACCGGCCAGGTGCTGGTCACCTTCACCCCGCCGGCGCTGGGCCGCGAGACCGCGCTGATCGTGGTCGAGGTCTACCAGCGGGGCGGCGCCTGGAAGGTCCGCGCGGTCGGCCAGGGTTACGCCAACGGCCTGGCCGGCATCGCCACCGACTTCGGCGTCAACGTCGAGGACGAGCCCGCGCCGGTCACCGCCGCGCCCGTCGCCGCACCGCCCGTCGCGCCCCCCGCACCGCCCGTCGCGCCGCCCATGGCCCCGCCGCCGGCCGCCCCGCCGATGCCGCAGACCGCTCCCCCGGTACCCCCGGCCCCGCCCGCGCCCCCGGCGCCCCCCGCGCCCTCGCTCACCAAGATCACCCTGGACAAGGGCCGGGTGAACCTCACCAAGGGCGGCTCGGTCTCCCTGGAGAAGAACGGCAAGCCCTTCCTCTCCTCCGTCCGGATGGGCCTCGGCTGGGAGCCCGCCGGCCGCGGCCGCAGCATCGACCTCGACGCCTCCTGCATCGCCTTCGACGGCAAGCGCGAGAAGCTGGAGACGGCCTGGTTCATGAAGCTGTCCGTCTTCAAGGGCGCCATCGCCCACTCCGGCGACAACCTCACCGGCGAGGGCGGCGGCGACGACGAGTCGATCACCGTCCACCTCGACGGCCTGCCGCCGGAGGTCTGCGGCCTGGTGTTCGTGGTGAACTCCTTCTCCGGCCAGAAGTTCACCGACGTCAAGAACGCCTACTGCCGCCTGGTGGACGCCGGTTCCGGCCAGGAGCTGGTCCGCTTCGACCTCACCCACGCCGAGCCGCACACCGGTGTGGTGATGTGCAAGCTGGTCCGCCAGTACTCCGGCGAATGGGTGATGACCGCCATCGGCGAGTACGTCGACGCCAAGACCGCCCGCGCCATGGTCAAGCCCGCCGCCGCGATGCTCTGAGCAGGCTCCCCCCGCGCGTCGTCCGGCCCGCCCCCGAAGCCCCTTTCCCGGGCACCGGGGGCGGGCCGCCGTCCAGGGCCGTCGTCCAGGACCACCGCCCAGGACCACCGCCCAGGGCCGCCGCGCCGGGCGCAAAACCGGTGGCGGCGCCGCCACCCGGCCGTCATCCTGTCCGGATGCTGATCAGGGAAGCCACCACCGAGGACTGGCCGGCCATCTGGCCCTTCTTCCACGCCATCGTGGCCGCCGGCGAGACCTTCACCTACCCGCTGGACCTCTCCTCCGACCAGGGCCGCGACTGGTGGCTGCTGGCCGCCCCGTACCGGACGGTGGTCGCCGTGGACGAGGCGGGCACCGTCCTCGGCACCGCCAAGATGAACCGCAACCACCTGGGCAACGGCTCGCACATCGCGAGCGCCGGCTACATGGTCGACCCGGCGCACGCCGGCCGGGGCGTCGGCCGCGCCCTCGCCGGGTACTCGCTGGAGTGGGCCCGCCGGGCCGGGTACCGGGCCATGCAGTTCAACGCGGTCGTGGCCTCGAACGAGCCCGCGGTGCGGCTGTACCGGTCCCTCGGCTTCGACATCCTCGGCACCCTCCCCGAGGGCTTCCGCCACCCGGTCCACGGCTACGTCGGCCTGCACATCATGCACCGCGCACTCTGAACCAGGCCCGAGGCCGGCCTACGACCGGGACCGGATCACCAAGCGGCACTGCTACGCCCGCGCCGCCGTCCCGCTCCACCTCCTGATCGACCGCGACAGGTCCCAGGTCAGCATCTTCAGCACGCCGCACGGCGACGAGTACACCGAAGTGCACCTCGCCCCGCTCGGCCGACCGCTCGCGCTGCCCGCCCCGTTCGGCTTCGAGCTGGACACCAAGCCGTTCCTCTGAGCACCGCCCCGCCACGCCGTACGGCCCGCACCCCCTTCCACCGGGGGTGCGGGCCGTACGAGCACGGGAGAGCCTCAGCCGCGCGTCGCCATGGCGCGCAGGAAGAAGGTCAGGTTGGCCGGGCGCTCGGCGAGCCTGCGCATGAAGTACCCGTACCACTCCTGGCCGTACGGCAGGTACACCCGCATGGTGTTGCCCTCGGCGGCCAGCCGCAGCTGCTCCTCGGGGCGGATGCCGAAGAGCATCTGGTACTCGAAGGAGTCGCGCTTGCGGCCGTTCCACTGGGCGAGCTGCCCGGCGATCTTGATCATGTTGGGGTCGTGCGAGGCGATCATCGGGTAACCCTCGCCGGCCATCAGGACCTTCAGCGCCCGGACGTACGCCAGGTCGACCTCGTGCTTGCCCTGGAAGGCGACCGACTCCGGCTCCTTGTAGGCGCCCTTGCAGAGGCGCACCCGCGAGCCGGGGCCGCTGAACTCGCGGCAGTCGGCCTCGGTGCGGCGCAGGTAGGCCTGGAGGACGACGCCCAGCCACGGGAAGTCGGCGCGCAGCTCACGCGCGATGGCCAGGGTGGAGTCCGTGGTGGTGTGGTCCTCCATGTCGAGCGTCACCGTGGTGCCGGCCGCGGCGGCCGCCTCGCAGATCCGGCGGGCGTTCTCCAGCGCGATCTTCTCGCCGTCCACCGGGAGGAACTGGCCGACGGCCGACAGCTTCACCGACACCTCGGCACCCGCCGCGAGGCCGGTCTCCTTGAGCGCCGTGAGCAGGTGCTCGTAGGCCTCGGCGGTGCCGGCGGCCTGGGCGGCGTCCTGGGTGTCCTCACCGAGGTGGTCCAGGGTGACCTTGCGGCCGGTGGCGACCAGGTCGTCGCAGGCGGTGACGGCGTCGTCGAGGGCCTCACCGGCGACGAAGCGTTCGACTATCGCGTGGGTCGGCGGGAACTTCTCGACGACGGTGCGGACCTGCGGGGAGCGGGAGGCCGCGAGGAGGGCGGAACGGAGCATCGTGACTCCTGGAGCTGGTGCTTCTAAGGGTGGCAGAAGGAAAGCGGCGGGCGGGCCTGTGGGGTGGGCCCGCCCGCCACGTGGGCGGGCGCTCAGCCCATGTGCGGGTAGCGGTAGTCCGTCGGCGGGACGAAGGTTTCCTTGACCGAGCGGGTCGAGGTCCAGCGCGCCAGGTTCTGCTTGGCGCCGGCCTTGTCGTTGGTGCCCGAGGCCCGGCCGCCGCCGAACGGCTGCTGGCCGACGACCGCGCCGGTCGGCTTGTCGTTGATGTAGAAGTTGCCGGCCGCGAACCGCAGCTTGTGCATGGCGTCCTGGGCGGCGGCCCGGTCCTGGGCGATGATCGCGCCGGTCAGCCCGTACGAGGACACCGACTCCATCTGCGCCAGCATCTCCTCGTACTTCTCGTCCTCGTAGACGTACACCGCGAGGACCGGGCCGAAGTACTCGTCCCGGAAGTACTCGCTCGCCGGGTCCTCGCAGACCAGCACGGTCGGGCGGACGAAGTAGCCGACCGAGTCGTCGTAGGTGCCGCCGGCCAGGACCTCGACCTTCGGGTCCGCCTGGGCCCGGTCGATCGCGGCCTTGTTCTTGGCGAAGGAGCGCTCGTCGATGACGGCGGACATGAAGTTCGCCAGGTCGGTGACGTCGCCCATGGTCAGGCCCTCGACCTCGTCGCGGAACGCGTCCTTGAGGCCGGCCCAGACCGACGCCGGGACGTAGGCCCGGGAGAGCGCCGAGCACTTCTGGCCCTGGAACTCGAAGGCGCCGCGGGTCATCGCGGTCTTCAGCACGGCCGGGTCGGCGGACGGGTGGGCGACCAGGAAGTCCTTGCCGCCGGTCTCGCCGACGATCCGCGGGTAGGTGCGGTAGCCGGAGATGTTGGTGCCGACCTCGCGCCACAGGTGCTGGAAGGTGGCGGTCGAGCCGGTGAAGTGGATGCCGGCCAGCGCGGGGTGCTTCAGCGCGACGTCCGAGACCGCCAGGCCGTCACCGGTCACCATGTTGATGACGCCCCTGGGCAGCCCGGCCTCCTCCAGCAGCTGCATCAGCAGGTGCGCGGAGAACTGCTGGGTCGGGGAGGGCTTCCAGAGCACCACGTTGCCCATCAGCGCGGGCGCGGTCGGCAGGTTGCCCGCGATGGCGGTGAAGTTGAACGGGGTGATCGCGTAGACGAAGCCCTCCAGCGGGCGGTGGTCGCTGCGGTTCCACACGCCCTCGGAGGAGAGCGGCTGCTCGGCCATGATCTGGCGGGCGAAGTGCACGTTGAAGCGCAGGAAGTCGACCAGTTCGCAGGGGGTGTCGATCTCGGCCTGCTGCGCGGTCTTGGACTGGCCGAGCATGGTGGCGGCGGCCAGGGTCTCGCGCCAGGGGCCGGCCAGCAGGTCGGCGGCCTTGAGGAAGATCGCGGCGCGGGAGTCGAAGGAGAGCGCCTGCCAGGCCGGGGCGGCGGCCAGGGCAGCGTCGATGGCGTCCTGCGCGTCGGCCTGGGTGGCGTTGCGCAGCGTACCGAGCCTCGCCGCGTGGTTGTGCGGCTGGACGACGTGGATCTCGGTGCCGCCGCCGAGGCGGCGCTCACCGTTGATCGTCATGGTCAGCTGGACCGGCTCCTGGCCGCCCAGCTCCTTCAGCCTGGCCTCCAGACGGGCCCGTTCGGGGCTGCCCGGGGCGTAGCTGTGGACCGGCTCGTTCACCGGCGCGGGGACCTGGGTCACAGCATCCATGAGCGCACGCTCTCCTTCGGTTCGCGGGGGGGGATGCCGACGCGGGTCGCGCGTCGGCCACAGCACGAACGCTATTCCTGCCCGGCGGCCCACTTGATTGGCCGGGCGGCTAAAGTCCCCCGTACGGCGTTGTCCGGCCCGACGAAGGGATCACGGGGCGGTCACGGTTGTCCCCTGGTCAGCGCCCCGGCCACCGCGTCGGCTGCCCGGCGCCGGCCGGTCCGGCGGCCCGGCTCCCGGTTTCGTCCGCCCGGCTAAAATCGTCCGTACACCGTTGTCCGCGTGGATGAAGGAGGCCCGGTGTCCCAGCCCCTCGGCCTCCCGCTCCGGCAACTGCTGATGTCCCTCGGCGAGCCGCTGGTCGAACTCCAGGCCGCCCCCCAGGGGTTGGACGTACCGGTCCGCGACGTGGCGATCCTCGACCCGGAGGACCCGCCGGTCGCCGCACCGGGCGAGCTGGTCCTCGCCATCGGCGCCCGCGGCCGGGCCGCGCTGCCGGCCCTGCGCGCGGCCGGCCGGGCCGGCGCGGCGGCGGTGGCCGTCAAGCTGGACGGCCCCGGCCAGGCGGACGCGCTGCGCGAGGCGGCCACCGAGGCGGGCGTCGCGCTGCTCTCGGTCCGCCGCGAGACCCGCTGGGAGCACCTGGACTCGCTCGCCCGCGCGATCATCGCCGGGCCGGACGCACCGGACGGGCCGGGCGCCCCCGAGCACAACGCGGGCGACCTCTTCTCGCTCGCCCAGACCGTCGCCGTGCTCACCAACGGCATCGTCTCGATCGAGGACACCTCCAGCCGGGTGCTGGCCTACTCCCGTTCCTCCGACTCCGACGAGGTGGACGACCTCCGGCGGCTCTCCATCCTCGGCTGGCAGGGGCCCGAGCCGTACCTCTCCAAGCTCCGCGAGTGGGGCATCTTCCAGCATCTGCGCAGCTCGGACACGGCGATCGCGGTCGACCCGCACCCGGAGCTGGGCCTGCGCCGCCGGCTCGCGATCGGCATCCGGGCCGGGGCGCAGCCGCTCGGCACCATCTGGGTGCAGGAGGGCGCCCAGCCGCTCGCGCCGCTCGCCGAGCAGGCGCTGGTCGGCGCGGCCCGGGTGGCGGCGGCGCAGTTGGTGCGACGGCGCCGGGAGCTGTCGGCGGACGTCCGGCTGACCCGGACCCTGCTCACCGGGCTGCTGGAGGGCTCGACCGGCCCGCAGTCCCTGGCCACCCATCTGGGCCTGGACCTGCGCCGCCCGGCCACCGTCCTGGCGTACAGCGCGCACACCACGGAGGCCCTCACCCGGGCCGAGGTGACCGGTCTGATCTCGGTGCACACCGCCGCCCGGCACCGGGCCGCGCTGCTCGCGCCGATCGAGTCCCGGGTGTACGTGCTGCTGCCCGAGCTGCCGGCCGGCCTGCCGATGACGACGGTCCGGGACTGGGCGCGGGGGGTGGTCGAGGCCGCCCGGGAGCACCTGGGCGTGCCGCTGCGGGCGGCGATCGGCTCGACGGTGGACGGCCTGGCCCAGGTGCCCGAGTCCCGTGCGCAGGCGGACCGCATCCTGGACGCGATGGGCCGCGGCGGGGTGGACCTGGAGGTCGCGGCGCTGATCGACGTCCAGGCGGAGGTGCTGGTCAGCGAGATGCTGGCGCTGCTGCAGGAGCGGAGCGGCCTGCGTGACCCGCGGCTGACCGCGCTGGCCGGGTACGACCGCCGGCACGGCACCCGGCTCGCCGAGTCGGTGCTGGCCTGGCTGGACGCGCTCGGCGAGGTCCGGGTCGCCGCGGACGCCCTGCACATCCACCCCAACACCCTGCGCTACCGGGTGCGCCGGGCCGAGCAGTTGACCGGCATCGACCTGACCCAGCCGCAGCAGCGGCTGCTGGCGATGCTGCAACTGCGGCTGCCCGCGGACGACTGAAGACAACTGAAGACGACTGAAGGGGCCCGCCGGAGCGGACCCCTTCCCGTCACACCTCGGGTCAGGCGCCGTAGCCCTGGCCGCGCTTGTGCTCGTTCAGCCGGTGCCAGGGGCCGGTGATGGCCAGCTGGATGCCCGGCACCTGGATGTTGGCGAACAGCGTCTTGCCGTCGTCCGAGAAGGTCACCCCGGTGAACTCGCTGAACTCGGGCTTCTCGGCGGTGCCGATGTTCAGCTCGTTGCGGGCGATCGGGTAGGTCAGCCCGTCCTCGGTGGCGCCGAACAGGTGCGAGACGCCCTCGCCGTCCTCGGCGATCACGATGCCGCCGTAGGGCGAGACGGTGATGTTGTCCGGGCCGTCGTAGTTGTCGTGGTCGCCGAACACGTCGGTGTTGACGCCGAGCAGCACCTTCAGGGTGATGGTGCGGCGGGCCGGGTTGAAGAACCAGACCTGGCCGTCGTGCTGGACGGGGCTCTCCGACCGGGCGAAGGAGGAGACGAAGTAGAAGCCGCCGTCACCCCACCACATGCCCTCCAGCTTGCGGGCACGGGTGACCTCGCCGTCCTTGAACTGCTTGCGGACGGAGACCGTACGGGCGTCGCGGTCCTCGACCTTGACCCAGTCCACGCCGTAGGTGGTGCCCACCTTGGTGGCGCGCGACAGGTCGTCGATGAACTTGCCCTGCGAGTCGAAGACCTTGAAGGCCTCCAGCACACCGGCGTCGGCGGCGAGCTTGCGCAGCTGGTAGCGGCCGTGCTTGAAGCCGGCCGGCGGGGTCCAGCGGAACAGCAGGCCGTTGGGGTTGGAGGCGTCCTCGGTCAGGTAGACCTGGCCGCGCTTGGGGTCGACGACGACGGCCTCGTGCGCGTAGCGGCCGAAGGCCTTCACCGGCTGCGGGTTCTGGTTGTACTCGTCGTCGAACGGGTCGACCTCGAAGATGTAGCCGTGGTCCTTGGTGAAGCCGTTCTTGCCGGCCTTGTCCTCGGTCTCCTCGCCCGACAGCCAGGTGCCCCACGGGGTCACGCCACCGGCGCAGTTGGTGGAGGTGCCGGCGATGCCGACCCACTGCTCGACCTTGCCGTTGGCCTTGGCGTGCACGATGGTGCAGCCGCCGGCCGCGCCCGGGTCGTAGACGTGGCCCTCGGTCAGCGGCACCGGGTACGGCCAGTTGGCGCGGGCGCCGCTCAGCTCGTGGTTGACGACCAGCAGGTTGCCGCCGCGCTCGTCCTCGAAGGCGGAGGTGCCGTCGTGGTTGCTGGGGGTGAACTCGCCGGTGCGCAGCTTGGTGACGCCGGTCCGGTTCACGACGGTGTACTTGAAGCCCTTGGGCAGCGAGAGCAGGTTCTGCGGGTCCTGGACCAGCGGACCGTAACCGACGGCGGCACGCTCGGCGTCGGCGGTCGCGGCGGCCTGCACCTCGCCGCCCACCGGGGCGGCGATCGCGCCGGGGGCGCTGGCCAGGGCCTCGGCGCTGCCGGCGATCAGAACGCCGGCCCCGACGAGGGTGGAACGGTTGACGAAGTCCCGGCGGGACAGCGACATGGCAGTCACTCCTGAGGGGTGGGCCGCCGACCGGGACGGTGCCCGGTGCGTGGCGTACGAGTTGTCGAGGCAGACCGTCGACGTCCAGCAGACTCCGCCGCCCCGGTGAACTCCCGGTGACGTGGACACCTCGTCGGGGTGGTCATTTGCGGACCGTATGCCAATCCATGACCGCCCCTTTGCCGTCCTGCCGCCGGGCATCCCGCCTGCCACACCTCCCGGCCGCACCGCCCGGCCGCACCACCCCCCGGCTACCTCCCCGCCCGCGCCGACCGCCACTGCTCCCAGGCCGACAGCCACAGCTGCTCCTCGATCCGCCGCTGCTCCTCCCGGTCGAACGGGTCTCCCCCGCCCGGCCGGTTCCGCCAGAGCTGCTCCCACGCCCGCTGCGCCGGCAGGCTCGCCACCTCGCTGGCGAACACCGTGTACCGGATGACCTCCTCGACGGCGGCCTGCCCCTCCGGCGTGCCGACCACCCACTGGGTCTGCCGGGAGAGCCGGTTGAGGTGGTTGACCATCGCCGTCACCGCCGCGACCGCCTCCTCCCGGGTCTCCGTGGCGAGCCGCATCTGCTGGCGCACCGCGGCCTCCCAGCGCAGCGCGCCGTTCTCCCCGCGCAGCCCGCGCGGCAGCCGCGGCGTACGCCCCGCCCGGACCTGCGCCTCGACGGCGGCGGACTCCCTGATGCTGTGCTCGATCACCGCCCGGTGCGCCTCCAGCCCGACGGCGGGGGCGAGGTCGCGCTCCTCCACCGGCACATGGCGGCCGCGCCGGGAGGCGAGGGCGCGCAGCAGCCCGGTCCGGCCGAGCAGGTACCGCTCGAAGTCCCCGATCCGGGCCAGTTCGACGCCGCCGGGCGGCACCCCCCGCCCGCAGACCGTGACGGTCAGCCCGTCCACCCGCAGCCGGGCCGCCCAGACCGGGCCGGTGCCGGGGGCGTCCGGGCGGTGCCAGAGTTCGCGCCGGTCCTCGTGCAGTTCGACCGCGCGGGGCTCGCCCTCCACGGTGATCCACTCGCGCAGCGCCCGGACCCGGCCCGGGCCCTCGCCCTCGTCGACGCCGAGCTGCTCGTAGACCCGGTCGCGCTCGTCCTCGACCACGTCCTCCAGCTCCGGCAGCCGGCCGCGGTTCTCGGCGCCGGGCCGGTAGGTGCGCACGGTGACGTACGGGCCGTCGGCGCTGGTCCGGTCGCCGGAGTGGACCTCGACCCAGCACAGCTCGCCGTCGGCGGTCTCGAACGCGGCCAGCGCGTCGCCGTCCCGGCCGGCCCCGGCCGCCACCCCGTACACCGGGAAGTCCGCCGCGGCGAGGGTGCGGCGCGCGAACTCCTCCTGGTCGGCGAGCCGCTCCTCCTGGCCGCGCGGGTCCGTCCCGCGCGGGCCGTGGCCGACCTGACCACCCACCGCAGGACCACCCACCGCAGGACCACCCGCCGCGGAACCGCCCATCGCGGAACCACCCGCCGCGGTCCCGCCCCCGAAGGGTCCGCCCCCGGCGGAGCCGTCCGCCCGGGGGCCGTTCTGCTCCTGGGGCCTGCCGCCGCTCTCCCGCATCATGCTGTGCCGCACCCCCGAGTCCTCGCCGCCCTCGCGCCGCCTCGGGAAACGATACGTGGCCGGTACCTGCCGGGTCATCAGCTCCCGCTGCACGCCCGGCTGATCGGCCCGGACGACCGGCCCGACCGGGGGCGGACGGGCAGGGCGGGGCCGTGTCAGGGCGGGCCCCTGTCAGTCGCCCTGCCTACGCTGTCGGGCATGACAGCGAACAGCAACGTTCCGGCCCGGATCAGCATCGTCACCCTCGGGGTGAGTGATCTCGACCGCAGCACCCGCTTCTACGAAGGCCTCGGCTGGAAGCGGTCGTCCGTCTCCAGCCCGGAGATCGTCTGGTTCCGTACCGCCGACTCCGTGCTCGGCCTCTTCCCGTACGACGAGCTGGCCGCCGACGCGGGCTTGCCCGCCACCGGCGAGCCGGCCTTCCGCGGCGTCACCCTCGCGGTGAACCTGGAGTCCCCCGAGCTGGTGGACGCCGCTCTGCGGACGGCCGTCGAGGCGGGCGCCGGCGTGGTCAAGCCGCCGGCCACGACCAGCTGGGGCGGCTACTCCGGCTACTTCGAGGACCCGGACGGGCACCTCTGGGAGCTGGCCCACAACCCGTTCTTCCCCTTCACCGAGGACGGCTCGCTCGACCTCCCGTAGGGCGTGTCCGACGGTTCCCGCCGCATGCGCGAACCGTCGGACACGTCCTGGGGCCCGTCCGGGCCCTGGCTCACTTCTTCGACCGCGCCTTGAAGGCCGCCTTGCGGGCCTCCTTGGCCACCGCCCGGTCGAGGTGCAGCTCGCCGACGGCCTCCAGCACGTCCGCCGTGTACGGGTGGTCGACCCGCCAGAGCTCGCCGAAGTAACTCGCCGGATTGTCCGTCACCGGCAGCCCGGCGATCAGCTCGCGCAGCAGCTCCGCGTCGCCGCCGCTGTCCAGCAGCTGGGCGGCGAAGGTGTCGACCACCGTCCACAGCACCATCGCCCGTTCCGGCGTCGGCACGTCCGCCGCCCCGATGGAGGCCAGCCAGGCGCGGGCTCCGCCGCCCAGCTCCGGGTCGTCCAGCACCTCCCGGACGGCGGGCTCGGCGGCCCCGCCGAGCATGGTCAGCGCCAGCTGGCAGAGCATCCGGCGCAGCGGAGCGTACGTGTCGTCGCCGCGCGCCGCCGCGAGCAGTTCGCGCGCCGCCTCGACCGGCTCCCGGCCGGTGACCCAGACCCGCAGCTCCTCCTCGGGCAGCACATTGGCCGCCTCGCAGACCGTCCGCAGCAGCTCGACGGCGTCGCCCTGGGCCAGCTCGCCGACCAGCGGCGCGTCGTACCCGTCCTCCAGCAGCCACTGCCGGATCCCGTACTGGCCGAGCGGGGTGAGCCGGACCAGGCCGAAGCGCGCGGACTCCTCCTCGTCCAGCGGCTCCTCCCCGGCCGGGGCGCCGCCCTCCGGCTCCTCCTCGTCGAACAGCTCCGGGTCGATCGGGCGGTAGTCCAGCAGGCCCAGCTCGGCGAGGTCGCCGAGCATCGGGTCCAGGGTGACCATCACATCGGTGATGTCGCCGAGCAGTTCCTCGCTCGGCTCCTCGCCCTCCGGCACGACCAGCAGCGCGGCCAGCACGCCCAGCGGCACGGTCTCACTGCCCGGGTCGGCGAAGGCGGTGGTCTCGTACAGCACCTGGAGCGCCTCGTCGAGCAGCTCGGCGGCCTCGTCCCGGGCCTCCTCGACCTGCGTCAGCCGGTCCTCGTCCTCCTCTGCCTCGCCCTCGGCCCCTTCCTCCTCCGGCAGCGAGTCCGCCTCCGCGGCCAGCTCCCGGACGATCCCGGCGGCCGTCAGCCAGAGCTCCAGGACGGTCTCCGCGTCCCCCTGCTCGGCGGGCTCCAGATCCGGCCCCGGGACGGCGACGTGCTCGCCCTCGGCGGTGGTGCCGATCTCGACCAGGTCCAGGTCGCACGCCAGCGACCAGGCCCGCATCGCCTCGACCACGGCCTCCTCCGGTACCTCCCCCTCCTCGGGGGCGAGGCCGAGCAGCCGGGCCGCCGGCGCCCGGTCCGGGCCGGTGAGGTCGCCGAACTCGTCCACCGCCCGGTGCGGGGCGGTCCAGCGGGCCAGCGTCAGCGCGTACCCGAACATCGGGACGGCCTTGGCCTGCTCGGCCAGCTCCTCCTCGGACGGCAGCTTCACCGGCGGTACCAGCACGGCAGCGTCGTCGAGGTCCTCGTCGTCCATCCCGTGCGCGGCGAACGCCCCATAGAGGTCCTCCAGCTCCAGGTCGGCGGGCAGTACCGCCTCGCCCGGCCCCTCACCCGGCGCACCCGCCGACGAAACCCCAGCGTTCTTACGACGTCGTCCGGCCATCGTTGCGCGTTCTCCCTACAGCCAGCAGTCGGTCGATCAGTGCCCGGCCCGAACGGATGAGCTCCGTGTGCCGGTCCATCACCTCAGCGTATAGGCCTGGCAGCGCCGACGCCCGGCCCCAAGGGGCGCGCGCCGCAACAGTGCGCCCACCCCTTATCCTTCGAATCAGTACCGCGCACACCCCGCGCGGACCACCGGGCGACGAAGCCCTTTCCCCTCCTCGCCCGGCACCGGGCAGGAGGGGCCCACGCTCACCCGCTCCACCAGGGAGCCCCGCACCGAGGCCACCACCACAGCGCCGCAGGACGGGCGCACCGGCACACCCAGCCGACCCCGGTGGTGCCCGGCCACAGGAGACCCCTGCCATGGCGGACCTCTCCCCCGCCGGCTCCGGCCTGCGCACCGCGCAGTTCGACGGACGCCGACTGTCGGAGGCCCTGCTTCCCCTGGAGCTCGCGCCCCGCACCCAGCTCCAGCTCTCCGCGATCAGCCGCTGGAACGCGCTGCGCGGGATACGCGTCGGCCTTGTCGCCGCCGCCCTGCTCCTCATGCTGATCGGCGCCAATCTGGCCACACCGATCTACCCCCTGCTCCAGCAGCGGCTCGCGCTGACCCCGCTCGACACCACCGTCCTGTTCACGGTGTACGTGTTCGCGCTGGTCCCGGTGCTCGCCGTGGTCGGCCACTGGTCGGACCACCTCGGCCGACGGGCGCTGATCCTGCCCGCCGTGACCCTGGCCGCCGCCGGTGACGTGGTCTTCGCCACCTCCGGCAGCTTCTGGCAGCTGGCCCTCGGCCGGGCCGTCCAGGGCATCGCGGTGGGCCTGTCCACCGGCGCCGCCGGAGCGGCCCTCGGCGACCTGATGCCCGACCGGCCGACCCTCGCCGCCAAACTCACCCTGGCCTGTTCCGCCGGCGGCGTCGCGCTCGGCCCGGTCGTCGGCGCACTGCTGGCCGACGGCTCCGACCCGCTGCTGACGCCCTTCCTGCTGCACGCCGTCGCCCTGCTGGCGCTCTGTGTGCCGCTCGCCCTCGTCCACCCCAGGATGCCCGGCCGCCGCCGCCCTCCGGCCTCCCCGCCGCGCATCACCACCCCGGCCCACCTACGCCCGCAGCGGCTCGCCCTGCCGGCCTCCGGCCGTCGCGAGTTCCTGCTGGCCTCCGGCGCCGGCTTCGTCTCGTACGCCGTCTTCGGTGTCTACCTCAGCCTGGCCCCGGCCTTCTCCGCCAAGCTGCTGCACACCGACTCGCACCTGGTCGGTGCCGTGGTGGCGGCCCTGCTGCTCGGCTCCTCGGCCGCCGCCCAGCTGCTCGTCCCGCCGACCGCCGACCGGCTGGTCGTCGCCCTCGGCATGGCCGGCCTCGCCGCCGGGCTCGGCCTGGTCGTCGCCGCCCAGTACACCGGCACCCCCGCGCTGCTCTTCATCGGCAGCGTCCTCGGCGGCGCCTGCCAGGGCATCGCCTTCCGCTCGCTCTTCACCACCGCCGTCGCCGCGATGAACCCCGAACGCCGGGGCTCCGAACTCAGCTCCCTCTGGGTCATCGTCTACCTCGGCAGCTCCCTCCCCATCGTCGCCGTCGGCGCCCTCGTCCAGCGCTACGGCCTTCTCCCCGCCACCAGCGGCTTCACCGCCCTGGCCGCCGCACTCTGCCTCGCCCTGGCCCTGGCGGTGGCCCGCAAACGCTAGTCGGACCAGGGACGCCGGCGGTCCGTCGGGATCTCGAACCGGAACGGCTCGGGCAATGAGACCGTTTCACCGAACTTCCAGGTCGCGAGCACACCGTACGTACCGGCCCCGCGGTCCGGCTCACCGAACAGCGTGATGCCGGGCCGCTCGGGGTCACGGTCGACCAGGAGGTAGTGCGGCACACCGCCCCGGGCGTACCCGTTCCACTTGGTGGCCTGCATCCGTCGGCTGAGCACCGGCTCCCGGTCGTTGTAGGCATTGGAGGGAGAGGTCACCTCCACCACCAGGTTCACCTGCTGCGGGTACAGGTGACGTACGTCCTCGGCGCAGCCGTGGTCGACGGTGTCCCGGTGCAGGACGACCAGGTCCGGGACATAGCCGTCGCCGATCTCGACCAGGTCGACGTTGACGCCCTGGACCACCCGCCAGGGGAACGAGGGGTCGGTGAACTCCGCGTAGTCCACCGCGCGCTGGATGTTGGAGAGAATCACCGCATGCGTGAACACCGGCGCAGGCGACACGACGAACTCCCCTCCGATCACCTCGACCCGTGTGCCGTCCTCCGGGATCCGCAGATACGCGGCAAGCTCGTCCCGGACCCACATGGCGTACGGCGAGTCGGGCAACGTCCACCGTCCGGACGCAACCACGGACATCACATCGCTCCCTTCACGGTCGCAGGGCCAGCATGACCACCCACTCGCAGATATACCACTGCCGCGTGACACATTCCCCCGAAGGGGAGCGTCACGCGGCAGTGGGTTGACGAGCGGCGTCCGTCAGACGTTGAAGCCCGTCCGTCAGACGTTGAAGCCGAGGGCGCGGAGCTGCTCGCGGCCGTCGTCGGTGATCTTGTCCGGGCCCCACGGCGGCATCCAGACCCAGTTGATGCGCAGGTCCTGGACGAGGCCGTCGGTGGCGGACTTGGCCTGGTCCTCGATGACGTCGGTCAGCGGGCAGGCCGCCGAGGTGAGCGTCATGTCGATGGTGGCCACGTCGGACTCGTCGATGTGGATCCCGTAGATCAGGCCCAGGTTGACGACGTCGATGCCCAGTTCGGGGTCGACGACGTCCATCAGGGCCTCGGTCAGGTCCTCGACGGAGACGGTGCCGGCGGTGGTGCCGGCGATGAGGCCCTGGCCCTCCTCCGCAGCGGGGGAAGCGGGTGCGCCGGTGGTGCCGGCGATGTCGGTGGTGTCGGTGTCACTCATGGTTCTGTCCTCCTCTGCGGTGTCAGTCGTTGACGGCGGGTTGCCCGGCGAGCGCCTTGGCGGTGGCGTCCTTCCAGGCCATCCAGCTGAGCAGGGCGCACTTGACCCGGGCCGGGTACTTGGAGACACCGGCGAACGCGACCGCGTCCTCCAGCACCTCCTCGTCGCCCTCGCCCTGGCCCTTGCTCTGCATCAGCTCCAGGAACGCCTCCTGGACGGCCTGCGCCTCGCCGACGGTCTTGCCGACCACCAGGTCGTTCAGCACCGAGGCGCTGGCCTGGCTGATGGAACAGCCCTGTGACTCGTAGGAGACGTCCGCGACCGTGGCGCCGTCGAGCCGCACCCGCAGGGTGATCTCGTCACCGCAGGTCGGGTTGACGTGGTGCACCTCGGCGTCGCCGTCCCGCAGCCCCTTGCCGTGGGGGTTGCGGTAGTGGTCCAGGATGATGTCCTGGTACATCGAGTCGAGCTTCATGTGGTGGGCCCAGTCCCGTCAGCCGAAGAAGTTCCGGACGTGGTGCAGACCGTCGATCAGCGCGTCGACCTCGCCCGGCGTCGAGTACAGATAGAACGACGCCCGCGTGGTCGCCGGAATTCCGTACCGCAGGCAGACCGGCCGCGCGCAGTGGTGGCCGACGCGCACGGCGATGCCCTGCTCGTCCAGCACCTGGCCCACGTCGTGCGGGTGGATGTCGCCGAGCGTGAAGGAGATCGCGGCGCCCCGGTCCACGGCCGTGCGCGGACCGATGATCCGCAGGTCGGGGACCTCCAGCAGGCGCTCCACCGCGTACTCGGTGATGGCGTGCTCGTGCGCGGCGATCTTCTCCATGCCGATGCCCGACAGGTAGTCGATGGCCGCCCCGAGCCCGACCGCCTGCGCGATCGGCGGGGTGCCCGCCTCGAACTTGTGCGGCGCCGGGGCATAGGTGGACGAGCCCATCGTGACGGTCTCGATCATCTCGCCGCCGCCCAGGAACGGCGGGAGGTCCTCCAGCAGCTCCTGGCGGCCCCAGAGCACGCCGATGCCGGTCGGGGCCAGCATCTTGTGGCCGGTGAAGGCGACGAAGTCGGCCTCCAGCGCCTGCACGTCCAGCACCATGTGCGGCGCGGCCTGCGAGGCGTCGATGACGACCAGCGCGCCGACCGACTGGGCCTTGCGCACGATGGTCTCGACCGGATTGACGGTGCCCAGCAGGTTGGAGACCAGGGTGAACGAGACCACCTTGGTCTTCTCGGTGATCAGCTCGTCGATGTTCGACAGGTCGAGCCGGCCCTCGTCGGTCAGCCCGAACCACTTCAGCTTCGCGCCGGTGCGCTGCGAGAGCAGCTGCCACGGGACGATGTTGGAGTGGTGCTCCATCTCCGTGATGACGATCTCGGAGTCGGCGTCCACCCGGTAGGGCTCGTCGGCCCAGCCGAGCATGTTGGCGACCAGGTTGAGCGACTCCGAGGCGTTCTTGGTGAAGATCACCTCGTTGCGGCTGGGCGCGTTGACGAACGCCGCGACCTTGTCGCGGGCGCCCTCGTACAGCGCCGTGGCCTCCTCGGCCAGCACGTGCACCCCGCGGTGCACATTGGCGTTGTGCTGCTCGTAGTAGGCGGTCAGGGCTTCCAGCACCTGGCGCGGCTTCTGCGAGGTGGCCGCGTTGTCCAGGTAGACCAGCGGCTTGTCGCCGTGCAGCACGCGCTGCAGGACCGGGAAGTCCTTGCGGATCGCGTCGGTGTCGAGCAGGCCCGACAGGGGGTTGGTCACTCGGAAGCGCCGCCCTTCACATAAGCCTCGTAGCCCTCGTTCTCCAGCTTGTCGGCCAGCTCCGCGCCGCCGGACTCGACGATGCGGCCGGCCGCGAAGACGTGGACGTAGTCGGGCTTGATGTACCGCAGGATGCGGGTGTAGTGCGTGACCAGCAGGGTGCCGACCTCGCCGGTCGAGCGGACCCGGTTGATGCCCTCGGAGACGACCCGCAGCGCGTCGACGTCCAGGCCGGAGTCGGTCTCGTCGAGGATCGCGATCTTCGGCTTGAGCAGCTCCAGCTGGAGGATCTCGTGGCGCTTCTTCTCGCCGCCGGAGAAGCCCTCGTTGACGTTGCGCTCGGCGAAGGCCGGGTCCATCTGGAGGGCGGCCATCGCCTCCTTGACCTCCTTCACCCAGGTGCGCAGCTTCGGGGCCTCGCCGCGGACGGCGGTGGCGGCGGTCCGCAGGAAGTTGCTGACCGAGACGCCCGGGACCTCGACCGGGTACTGCATGGCCAGGAAGACGCCGGCCCGGGCGCGCTCGTCGACGGACATCTCCAGGACGTCCTCGCCGTCCAGCAGCACCGAGCCGCTGGTGACGGTGTACTTCGGGTGACCGGCCAGCGAGTACGCGAGGGTGGACTTGCCGGAGCCGTTCGGACCCATGATCGCGTGGGTCTCGCCCTGCTTCACGGTCAGGTCCACGCCCTTCAGGATCTCCCGGGGGCCGTTCTCGGCCTCGACGGAGACGTGCAGGTCGCGGATTTCAAGGGTTGCCATGTGTACTCAGGACTCCTGGTTGACGGAGACGAGCACATCGTCCCCTTCGATCTTTACGGGGTAGACAGCGACCGGCTTGGTGGCGGGCAGGCCGGAGGGCTTGCCGGTGCGCAGGTCGAAGCTGGAGCCGTGCAGCCAGCACTCGATCATGCAGTCCTCGACCTCGCCCTCCGAGAGCGAGACGTTCGCGTGCGAGCAGGTGTCGTTGATCGCGAACACCCCCTCGTCGGTACGGACGATGGAGACCGGCACACCGTTGAGGTCGACGCGCTTGGGCACGTCCTCCTGCAGGTCGCTCAGCGCGCAGGCACGCAGGAAACTCATCAGACCGCCGCTTCCAGCTCGGCCTCGATCTTCTCCATCAGCTGGTCCTGGATCTCGGCGACGCCGATCTGCTGGACCAGCTCGGCGAAGAAGCCGCGGACGACCAGGCGGCGGGCCTCGCCGGCCGGGATGCCGCGGGCCTGCAGGTAGAAGAGCTGCTCGTCGTCGAAGCGGCCGGTCGCGGAGGCGTGGCCGGCGCCGACGATCTCGCCGGTCTCGATCTCCAGGTTGGGGATGGAGTCGACCCGGGCGCCGTCGGTGAGCACCAGGTTGCGGTTGTGCTCGTAGGTGTCGGTGCCCTCGGCGGCGGCGCGGATCAGCACGTCGCCGACCCAGACGGCGTGCGCGTCCTGGCCCTGCAGCGCGCCCTTGTACACCACGTTGGAGCGGCAGTGCGGGGTGTCGTGGTCGATGACCAGACGGTGCTCCAGGTGCTGGCCGGCGTCGGCGAAGTAGAGGCCGAAGAGTTCGGCCTCGCCGCCGGGCGCGGCGTACCTGACCCGCGGGTGGATGCGGACCAGGTCGCCGCCGAAGGTGACGACCACGGACTTCAGCGAGGCGTCCCGGCCGATCAGGGCGGTCTGCTGGGCGGCGTGCACCGCGTCCCGGTCCCAGTCCTGGACGGAGACGAAGGTGAGCTTGGCGCCGTCGCCGACCAGCAGCTCGACGTTGGCCGCGCGGGTGCCGGTGCCGGTGTGGTTGATCACGACCACGGCCTCGGCGAACGGCTTGACGTCGATCACCACGTGGGCGAAGCGGGTGCCGCCCTCGCCGTGCACGTCGATCTTCACCGGCTCGGTGAGCACCGTCTCCTTGGGGACGGTGACCACGAGCGCCTGCTCGAAGCCGCTGAACGCCTGCGCCGCGACCCGGTCGACCGGCTTGCCCGCCTTGCCCAGGCGGGCGTCGTCGCGGCCGACGGTCTCGGCGGTGACGCCGTCCGGCAGGCTCAGCTCGACCTTGTCCTCGCCCTGGGCGGCCTGCGCCGCGGAGCCGTCGTGCAGGCCGCCCAGCCGGTGCAGCGGGGTGAAGCGCCAGTCCTCCTCGCGGCCGGTCGGCACCGGGAAGTCGCCGACCTCGTACGAGGGCTCGACGGCGACGCGGGCGTCGATCGGCTGCTGGACGGTGGCGCGGCCGGTGCCGGGGCCGGCGAGCTGCGCGCCCGCGCCGGCCGTACCGACCTCGATCGAACCGGCGGTGGTGGAGCCGGTGGGGGTGTTGACGTCAGCCATGGCTGTCGTGGTGCTCTCTTCCTCAAAAAGTGCGGACTGGACTGCGTGCGGCCGTTCGTCAGCCGACGGAGCCCTCCATCTGCAGCTCGATCAGCCGGTTCAGCTCCAGCGCGTACTCCATCGGCAGCTCGCGGGCGATCGGCTCGACGAAGCCGCGGACGATCATCGCCATCGCCTCGAACTCGGTCATGCCCCGGCTCATCAGGTAGAACAGCTGGTCCTCGCTGACCTTGGAGACCGTCGCCTCGTGGCCCATGGACACGTCGTCCTCGCGGACGTCCACGTACGGGTAGGTGTCCGAGCGGGAGATGGTGTCGACCAGCAGCGCGTCGCAGAGCACGTTGGACTTGGCGCCCTTGGAGCCCTCGCCGATCTCGATCAGGCCGCGGTAGGAGGTGCGGCCGCCGCCTCGCGCCACCGACTTGGAGACGATGTTGGAGGAGGTGTTCGGCGCCATGTGGACCATCTTGGCGCCGGCGTCCTGGTGCTGGCCCTCGCCGGCGAAGGCGATCGACAGGGTCTCGCCCTTGGCGTGCTCGCCCATCAGGTAGACGGCCGGGTACTTCATGGTGACCTTGGAGCCGATGTTGCCGTCGACCCACTCCATGGTCGCGCCCTCGTACGCCACGGCGCGCTTGGTGACCAGGTTGTAGACGTTGTTCGACCAGTTCTGGATGGTCGTGTAGCGGCAGCGGCCGCCCTTCTTGACGATGATCTCGACGACCGCGGAGTGCAGCGAGTCGGAGGAGTAGATCGGCGCGGTGCAGCCCTCGACGTAGTGGACGTAGGCGTCCTCGTCGACGATGATCAGCGTCCGCTCGAACTGGCCCATGTTCTCGGTGTTGATCCGGAAGTAGGCCTGGAGCGGGATGTCGACGTGGACACCCTTCGGCACGTAGATGAAGGACCCGCCGGACCAGACCGCCGTGTTCAGCGCGGCGAACTTGTTGTCACCGGCCGGGATGACGGTGCCGAAGTACTCCTTGAAGATCTCCGGGTGCTCGCGCAGCGCGGTGTCGGTGTCCAGGAAGATGACGCCCTGCTGCTCCAGGTCCTCGCGGATCTGGTGGTAGACGACCTCGGACTCGTACTGCGCGGCGACACCGGCGACCAGGCGCTGCTTCTCCGCCTCCGGGATGCCCAGCCTGTCGTAGGTCGCCTTGATGTCCGCGGGCAGATCCTCCCAGGACTCGGCCTGCTTCTCGGTGGAGCGGACGAAGTACTTGATGTTGTCGAAGTCGATGCCGGAGAGGTCGGAGCCCCAGGTCGGCATGGGCTTCTTGCCGAACAGCTTCAGGCCCTTGAGACGCAGGTTGAGCATCCACTCGGACTCGTTCTTCTTCGCCGAGATGTCGCGGACGACGTCCTCGCTGAGCCCTCGCTTGGCGGTGGCACCGGCGGTGTCCGGGTCCGCCCAGCCGTACTCGTAGGTGCCCAGGCCTTCGAGCTCCGGGTGCGAAACGGTGTCAGTCATGCGAGCTTCCTAACGCGCGGACGCTGAATCTTCGGTGGACGTACCGGCAGTCGGCACTGCATCGGAGTCCTCGCCCGCGGTACGCGGGGTGGACGACGATGCGGCACCGGGTGCCGGCACATAGGTGGTGCAGACCCCGTCGCCGTGGGCGATGGTGGCCAGTCGTTGCACATGGGTGCCCAGGAGCCGGGAGAAGACCTCGGTCTCCGCCTCGCAGAGCTGGGGGAACTGCTCGGCGATGTGCGCGACCGGGCAGTGGTGCTGGCAGAGCTGGGCGCCCGCCGGGGCCTTGGCCGCGGCCGACGGGACCCGCCGCACCGTGGCAGCGTACCCGTCCGCGCTCAGCGCCTGGGCGAGCGCCTCGGTGCGCTCGCCGGCCGCCGCCTGCCGCAGGGCTTCGAGATACTTCTCGCCCTGCTTGCCGAACCGGGCCCGGGCGAAGGCGGCGACCGCCTCCTCGCCCGCCTTGCCGCCGCCCACCGAGTCGGCGATCCAGCGCAGCGCGTCGGCCGCGAGCTGGTCGTACGCCTGGTAGAAGGCGTCCCGCCCGCCGTCGGTGAGGGCGAAGACCTTGGCCGGGCGGCCCCGGCCGCGGCTGCCGTAGACCCGCTGCTCGCGGGACTCGACCAGGCCGGCGACGGTCAGGCCGTCCAGGTGGCGGCGGACGGCGGCGGTGGTCAGACCGAGCCGGTTCGCCAGGTCGGCGGCGGAGGAGGGGCCGTGGTCGAGGATCGACCGCGCGACCCGGTCCCGGGTGGCGCGGTGGCCGTCCAGCAGCACCTCGGCCGCCGTCGCGGGCACGGCGCAGCCGGGGGCCGTCTCGGCCTCCTGGTGCGTGGTGTGCTCGCGCATGTTTTTCACAACACCAGTGTTGCGTAATTACTTCCGTCGGGACAAGCCGTGACCGATACCTCATCGGTGGCATCTGTCACGCAGGCAAGCCTTACCTGGCCTGGAAAAACGATCAAAGAGGCCGCCGTCGGGGTGCGGCGTGCGCGCCTCTTACACTCGCCGGTATGCACTCCGGACCCGCGGTCCAGATCACCGGGCTGGTCAAGCGCTACGGCGCGAAGACCGCGGTGGACGGTCTCGACCTCACCCTCGCACGCGGCGCCATCACCGCCGTCCTCGGCCCCAACGGCGCCGGCAAGACCACCACCATCGAGACCTGCGAGGGCTACCGCCGCCCGGACGCCGGCACCGTCCGCGTCCTCGGCCTCGACCCGGTCGCCCAGAGCGCGCGGCTGCGGCCCCGGATCGGCGTGATGCTGCAGTCCGGCGGCGTCTACGCGGGCGCGCGCGCCGTCGAGATGCTCCGGCACACCGCGAAGCTGCACGCCCACCCGCTGGACGTGGACGCCCTGGTCGAACGCCTCGGCCTCGACTCCTGCGGCCGCACCACCTACCGCCGGCTCTCCGGCGGCCAGCAGCAGCGCCTCGCCCTCGCCATGGCCGTGGTCGGCCGCCCCGAACTCGTCTTCCTGGACGAGCCCACCGCGGGCCTCGACCCGCAGGCCCGCCGCGCCACCTGGGACCTGGTCCGCGACCTGCGCCGGGACGGCGTGACCGTGGTCGTCACCACGCACCACATGGACGAGGCCGAGCAGCTCGCCGACCAGGTCGCGATCGTCGACCGGGGCCGGGTCATCGCCACCGGCACCCCCGACGAGCTCTGCCGCGGCGGCGCCGAGAGCAGCCTGCGCTTCGACGGCCCGCCCGGCCTCGACCTCGCCACCCTGCTCAAGGAGCTGCCGGACGGCGCGACCGCCGCCGAGACCGCCCCCGGCAGCTACCGCGTGGAGGCCCCCGTCGATCCGCAGCTACTGGCCACCGTCACCGGCTGGTGCGCCGCCACCGGCATCCTCCCCGAGCGCCTCACCGTGCAGCGGCGCAGCCTCGAAGACGTCTTCCTCGACCTGACCGGACGGGACCTCCGCTCGTGACCACGACCACCGACTACTCGCCGCGGCCGGGCGCCGCCCCCGTCGGCCGGATGCTGCTCGCCCAGACCGCCTTCGAGACGAAGATGCTGCTGCGCAACGGTGAGCAGCTGCTGCTCACCGTGATCATCCCGACCGTGCTGCTGGTGCTGTTCTCCTCGGTGGACATCGTCGCCGTGGACGGCCCCGGCAAGCGGGTCGACTTCCTGGCACCCGGGCTGCTCGCGCTCGCCGTGATGTCCACCGCCTTCACCGGGCAGGCCATCGCCACCGGGTTCGAACGGCGCTACGGGGTGCTGAAGCGGCTCGGCGCCAGCCCGCTCCCCCGCTGGGCGCTGCTCACCGCCAAGACGGGCTGTGTGCTGGTCACCGAGGCGCTGCAGGTAGCGCTGCTCTCGGTGATCGCCCTCGCCCTCGGCTGGTCCCCGCAGGGCAACCCCCTCGCCGTTCTCGCCATCCTCGTCCTCGGCACCGCCGCCTTCTCCGGGCTCGGCCTGCTGATGGCCGGCACCCTGCGGGCCGAGGCCACGCTGGCCGCCGCCAACCTGGTCTTCATCCTGCTGCTGCTGGCCGGCGGGGTGATCGTCCCGCTGAGCAAGTTCCCGTCCGCCGTCCAGTCGGTGCTGGAACTCCTCCCGATCGCCGCCCTCTCCGACGGCCTGCGCTCGGTGCTCCAGACCGGCGCCGGCGTCCCCTGGGCCGACCTCGGCATCCTGACCGGCTGGGCCGTCCTCGCCCTGGCCGCGGCCGCCCGCTTCTTCCGCTGGGAGTGAGCGGGGCGACGACGGGCAACCGGTCGCCGGACACAGAGCAGACGGGCCCTCGCCGCTTCGGCGAGGGCCCGTTCGCTGTGTAAGGGGTCAGGCGGGTATGCGGTGACGCCCCTGGGGGGTGGGGTTGTGGGTTTCGGGGCCGTAGTGGCCGGCCTGGCGGGCGATCCAGGCGTATTCGGCGGTGCCGTCGGGGAGTTGGCGCAGTTCCCAGCGGCCGTGGCGGGTGATCGGGGGCGGTGGCGGGGTGGTTGCCCGTTCGCCGGGGTGCGGCATCCTCAGGGTCGCGAGGACGCCGAGGACGACGGTGGCGATCGCGAGGGCGAGGAGGGCCACGAACGCCGCGCCGATCAGGAAGTTGACGGTGCCGGGTGTCATCGGCGGATCCCGGTCACGCGGGTGCCGAGGTGGGCGGCGAGGCCGTGGAGGAGTTCCTCGGCCTGTTCGCGGGTGAGGGGGAAGGCGAGCTGTTCGCCGGGGCCGGCGGCCACGTCGAGGTCGACGGCGAGGCGGAGCTGGACGGTGGCGTCGGGGACGTGTTCGACGGTGAGGTAGGGGACGGTGGTGCGCTCGACGTGGGCCGGCTGGGTGGAGCTGGTGGCGAGGGGGATCACGACTCCCACGGGTCACCGCCCCGCCCGGCTTCGTGGAGCAGGTGGAGGAGGTTGAGGAGCGTGCTGACGGGCGCGTTGCCGAAGTCGATCAGGACGCGGCCGTCGACGGTGCCGTTGTGGGTGGTGGCGGAGCCCCAGAGGATGCCGTGGGGGCGGCCTCGCTCGCGGAGTTCGCCGAGGAGGGCGGTGACCTGGGCGTCGGTGTAGTCGCGCATCCGGGGGTCGTCCGGGGCGAGGGGCCGGTGGCGGGCGTTCACGCGGCCGCGTCCAGCTCGAACCATACGATTTTACCGTTTTTGCGGGGCGTGGTGCCGAAGCGGTGGGTGAGCTCGCGGACCAGGTGCAGGCCCCGGCCGGACTGCGCGTAGGGGTCGGCGCACTCGTGCGGCTCGGGCAGCACGGGGTTGTCGTCGCTGACGCAGACGCGCAGGCTGCGGCCTTCGAGGAGGAGAATCACGACGGTCGGCGCGGGGCTCCCGCCGTGCTTCCACGCGTTGAAGTACAGCTCATGGAGGGCGAGTTCGGCGTCGTAGATGGCGTCGTCCGGCCATCCGGCGAGGGACATCGCGTCACTCAGCTCCGCACGGGCAGCGGACCAGTCGGGGATTTCGGGCAGGCTGAAGGCACACATAAGGGGAACCTCCGTGAGGGTGCGGGTGTGGGGTTCGTCGTTCACCGGCGGAAACATCGCCGTGAGCCAGGCCAGAACGGGACTGGTGACGCCACGCATGGCTGCTCTGCGGTGCGGGGGCAGCAGGCGCCTACTGCCTGGGAAACAGGCGTTACTGACGATCCGTCGGATCGACCTGGCGACGACCATAACGCACATCGATGGTAACTTTTACATGGATTCGCGATGTTCCCTCTAACGTGGCAACGACAGCCCGAACACCGGCTCCGAATGGACCGATGTCCAGCCAGCACGGCAGACTGAGAACACCCCTGGCCCGGAAGGAACCCATGGCTCGACCGAATCCAACGCTCCGTCAACGAAGGCTGGGCGCAGAGCTGCGAAGGATGCGCGAGCAAGCCGGCTTCGGCGGAAGCCAGCTCGGCCGCGCGGTCGGAATGAACCCCGCCCAGGTGACGCAGATGGAGTCAGGGAAGATCGGCATCAGCGTGGAACGCCTGCGTACGATCGCCGCAGCGTGCATGTGCGTCAATCAGCCTCTGATCGACGCTCTCGCCGACATCATCACGGAGCGCGAGAAGCCCGGCTGGTGGGAGGAGTACCGCGGAACCCTGGCCACGGACTTCCTTGAGGTCGCGGAGCTCGAAGGCCACGCGCGGAGGCTCTCGACCTACACGATCACGTTCGTCCCTGGACTACTTCAAGCCAGCGTCTACGCCTCTGCGGTATTTTCCCAAGCCTTCCCACCCCCGCCACGCCATGAGGTCGACCTCAGGACAGCCTTCCGCATACAACGGCAACGGGTTGTCCGCTCTGGCGGAACTTCATACTCTGCGTTCATCCATGAGGCGGCACTGCGCATGCAGTTCAGCGGACCAAAAGTCCTCACTGAACAACTCGACGCGCTACTTGAGGATTCAGAGCACCCGGGAATCTCGATTCGAGCGGTACCTTTCGACATCGGTTCCCTACCTGGCCCCAGCGAAAACTTCACCTACGCTGAGGGTCCGATCCCTGAACTGGATGTCGCACAGATGGACACGGGACATGGAAGCCAGCTCTACGACTCCCCGGCCCACCTGGCAAGCTTCCGAGAGATCCTCACTCGGACGGCGTCCGTCGCCCTCTCGGAAGACGAGTCCCGAGACTTCATTCGCTCCATCAAGAAGGAAATGGAAAGCAAGCGTGGCTAGCTCCGTTTGGCAGAAGTCCAGCTACTCCGCCGCAAACGACACGTGTGTCGAAGTCCGCACCGTCAACGGGCTGGTCGAGCTTCGCGAATCCGACACCGGCGACATCATCGTCCGCACCACCCCCACCAAGTTCGCCAAGTTCCTCCAAGGCATCAAGGCCGGCGAGTTCGACCACTTCGGCGGCGGCGCGCAGTGAATCGTTCCGGCGGCCCCTTGCGCCTCGCAAGGGGCCGCCGACAACTACACCCCACAGACCAGAATCCCGCCGAGGCAGGTCATCCCGAACGACCCCCGCACCTCGATGACATCAGCAACGATCTCGCCCGCACGGGCGACGGTCTCCCGAAACGGCACACCACACTGCTCGGCCCAGGCCTCGTACGAACCGAGGTGGGCAACGGCAGCTGCCTGACGCCCGGTGTCGCTCGTCATTTGTCCGGCTCCGGTGGGTTCGTGAGTGCGGGTCGAGAGCATGCTTCCCGCACCGAGCCGCGTCAACTGGCCAGGGCTTCGCCGAGCTGTGTGTGAGCCGGGCCGGCGAGGGTACGGTGCAGGGCCTCGGCGCGAGACCGGACGGACAGCTGTGGCAGCCTGCGGACATGCTGCGTTACCGGCGTCCGAGTTGGACTTCTTCGAAGCCGGCGAGCGCCATCCCGCTTCGGCAAGGAGCCCATCGGCCTGGTTAGATCTCGGCATGACGGATTGGTCGCAACTCAGCCATGCCTACGGTGCCGCCGAGGACATACCGCCCCTGCTGGACCGGATCGCAGCAGAGCCGAGCGCCGAGCTCTGGCACGACCTGTGGTCGGCCTTGTGTCACCAGGGCAGCGTTTACTCGGCCAGCTTCGCAGCGCTGCCCTGGCTGGCCGGCACGGCGGAGAGCAGGAACCGGGAACAAGCGGTCAACGCCCTCGTCCTGGCGGGTGCGATCACGGCCGGCGCCGGTCAGCTGCACGGGGCCGGCGACATCCGCTCAGAGCATGCGGCGGAGATCGCGGCACTGCTGAGAACTGTGAATCAGTACCGTCGAACCGCTTCGGACCGCACCGAGTACATCCACCTCATGGAAGCCATGCTGGGCTTCGAAGGTGTCGTGGGCTGGAGTGAAGACCTGGCCTGGGGGCTCGGGAACGAGGAATACGAGATCTCATGCCCAGGCTGCGAGGCGAGCTTGTTCATCGTCCTCGGCGAGCGTGGCTTCTTCTCCACCAGCGACGACTATGCACTCTCGGACGGCGACATCGAGACAAGAGCCCTACGACCAGCGGCTCCCGCAGACCTGGACAGCATCGGCCAACGACTCCATGACATCGCGCTCGCGGACGGGCAACGCGAGGTCGCGCAGACGCTGACCTACGTCTTCGGAAACGCAACCTGCCCTGACTGCGAGACCGACTTCTCGGTCGCTGATCAGATCAGCGCCGATTGGTGAGCCAGTTGGTCGGATCGACTGTCGTCGACCGCAGGCCTTGGACCGCACACTCCTAAATATTGACCAACTCAGGTGAAATGCATCCTCCGATGCACCACCGCGCGACCGCCCTCACCCCGGGCCGTCGCCGGATAGTTGGCCGCGCTGGCTTCGACCTCCTCCGCAAGCGGGTGCTGCTCCGCTCATAGAGCCCAGGTCACCCCGCATCCTCCACAAGCCCGCAACCTTCTGGGAAGCCCTCCAGGAACTCGCGGCGCGAAGGATTGGCCTCTTCTTCAGCCATCGTCCCGAGTAGGTGGATGAACTCGCTGCGCTGATCACTCGACAACCGGCTCACAAGGTGGGCAACGCCCTCCAGGACTTTGACAGCGTCGTCCGGATCCATCTGCTCGTCTTCGCAGCCCTCGATGAACCAGAGAACATCGATCAACGCCTCCGCCAGAGCACGGGTAAGCGACGGGTACACGGGCATCGGAATCTCCCACCAGGCGGCCTTCAGAGTGCGGCCATCCCACCACCTGCCACCGACATCACGGCTGGTGGGCCCGCCACAGAAGTTGAGCCGGAACCGCTTGAAATGAGTGCCTTCCGTGCGGCTTGAGCGCTGGATGACGGGGAAGCTGACGGCATGAGCTGGCTGTCCGGTGTTCGTAGCTGCTGCGGCGAGGGTCAGACGTTGTACTGGTCGTGCGGGGTGGCCCGCTCCCAGACCGATTCGAAGGCGTCCACGCACAGCTTCGCCACAGCCGGTTCGGTCCGGAGCTCCTTCGGAGGTTCAGCCCAGTCCCCGTCACCGGTGAAGTGGTTGAAGACAACCGTCCCCCCGTCGAAGACCCAGAAGTCGTTCCCCGGAAGTGCCAGGTCCGACGCCTGACGCCTCGGCAACCACCGGACCTGTTCCCCGGACGCGAGGTTGACAACGGTGCCGCCGTACTCGTACCGGATGTAGTCGGTCACAGGCTCCGACACGATCCGGGCGCGGCGGATCACCACGCCACGGGCAACAGTCGCCGCGATCTGCTCGACCCACGGCCGCCAGTAGTCCGAGCTCGGGTCGTTGTCCCGCTCGCCGGTCTTCTGCCACCGCCTGAAACCGGAGGACTCGCCACCCACGCCGTAGGCGTCTCGCATCTCCAGATGCACCGCCGACCGTTGAGCCCCGGCCAGCAGGTCATCAAAGCCGGGCACCACCGGCTGCCCTGCGTTCTGCGACACAACACGCCTCCCTGATGATCGGCACCAACAGCGCCCCGTGGGCGGCCACACTTGTAGTCGCGTCCGCCGGTCGAGGACCGTGCTCGATCACAGCCTGGTGGCCAGCCAGATGGTCACGGCTGCGGTGACGGTGAGCCCGGCGTTGAGTGCGATCCGGCGGTCTTGGCCCATCAGGTGCACGGCGATCGCGCCGGTCTGGAGGAGTACGAAGCCGACGGCCGCGGCTGGCGCCGACAAGACAGCGATGCCGGTCAGCGGTGGCAGGATCAGGCCGGTCGCACCGAGTATCTCGACCGCCCCCAGCGCCCTGAGGGCAGGCAGGGGTACGCGATCGACCCAGGCCATCATCGGTCGGAGTTGATCGCGGCTGCGGATCACCTTCAGCGTGCCTGCATAGAAGTAGAAGAGCGCGAGCAGCCCCGCGACGATCCAATAGGCGATGTTCATGGTTCCCGTTCATGGGCCACCGGTTCACGGGGACCCGTCGATCGCGTCGCTTGCCAGAAGAGCCCTGGTGAAGGCCCGGTCCGTCGTCCGAGGGACTCGGACGACAGAACGTGGAAGCGCCACCGCCCTGCCGGTCGAAGGAAGGTGGCCGGTCCGGACCATGCCGTCGGCTTCAGGCGAGGTCGGCAGCGGGCTCGGTTGCGTAGCGGCTCATCGCGTCGATGTTGGCCGGCGGCGTCAGCGGTCGGCCGCTGCCGAGCACCTCCTGGAGGTCCCGGAAGTACTGCACGTACAGGTCGGGGGTGAAGGTGCTGAGCATGACGGCGGGTAGGTCGGTCAGGTTGGCGAAGGTGTGCGGGGTACCGGGCGGAACCATCACGAGCGTGCCCACGGCGGCGTCGTAGTCCTCGTCCCCGACGGTGAACCGCACGGTGCCGGAGAGGATGTAGAAGCCCTCGTCGTGCAGGCCATGGCGGTGCTGCGGCGGCCCCTGGGTGTGCGGGGCGAGGACGGACTCGGCGATCGCGAGGCGGTGCCCGGTGTGGCTGCCGTCCTCCAGAACGCGCATGCGCGTGGTGCCCAGAACAATCGTCTCGCCGTCACCGGGACCCACCACTGACACGACGGGATCAGTCTGTGACGCGCTGGTCTTCGCTTCTTCGGTCATGCTCACAAGTGCACCGCCGAGAACCTGCCCGCGTCCAAGACCCATCCCGTGGCGCCGATACCCGGTGGGTATCGTTGCAGTGTGGAGCTAAGGACCTTGCGCTACTTCGTGGCGGTCGCCGAGGAACTCCATTTCGGCCGGGCCGCCACCCGACTGCACATGAGTCAGCCGCCGCTGAGCCGGGCGATCAAGCAGTTGGAGGCCGATGTCGGGGCCCTGCTGTTGACCCGCTCGCCCACGGGGGTCACGCTCACCCCGGCGGGCTCGGTGCTGCTCGACGAGGCGCGGGCCCTGCTCGACCATGCCGACCGCGTCCGGGGACTCGTGAGCGAGGCGGCCGGCGTCGCGACCATCACCATCGGCATCCTGGGCGACAGCACCGACCCGGGAGTGGGCAGGCTGGCCGCCGCCTACCGCCGAAGCCACCCCGGCATCGACATCCGCATCCGCGACACCGACCTGACCGACCCAACCTGCGGGCTGCGCGCCGGACTGGTCGACATCGCATTGACTCGGGCACCATTCGACGAGACCGCCCTGACGATGCGGGCACTGCGGACCGATCCGGTCGGCGTGGTCCTGCGCGCCGACGATCCGCTGGCCCGCCGCGACGGGCTGCGCCTGGCCGAGCTGAACGACCGCCGCTGGTTCCAGTTCCCGCAGGGTACCGACCCCGTCTGGCAGTCGTACTGGAACGGCGGCAGGCCGCGCGAAGGCCCAGTGGTGCGCGCCGTCCAGGAATGCCTGCAGACCGTGCTGTGGAACGGCACGGTCGGCCTGGCCCCGCTCGGACACGACCTGCCCTCGGAACTGGCCGTGGTGCCGCTGATCGACATGCCGCCGAGCCAAGTGGTGGCGGTGTGGAACGAAGGCGACACCAACCCGTTGATCCGATCCTTCGTCAGGACCGCGACGGCCTCGTACCGTCACTGAGCACCAACAACCGGTGCCGCAGGCGCAGTCGAGGGCGTCTTCGGGGGTGCCGGCGAAGCCGCTGGTGGGCAGGATGGCGTCTTGGTGCTCGTCGGTGCTCGCAAGGTAGAGGGCGAAGCCCCAGGTACTGGCGGATCCGCCGTAGCGCAGACGCATCTGTTCGCCGTCATTCAATCGAGGCGTTTGACAGCGAACCCAGTCGTTCAGGCTTCCTTGTCAGCGAACCTGGTCGCTCTTCGGCCCGATGCCTTCGATCCTGGTCGGAGTTCCGTCCGGGGCGAACGAGTGGTGGAAGGTGAAGGCGTGCGGCGCGGAGCCGTGGTCGTGGAGGTGTTCCAGCCTGCAAACCCCGTCCTGCCAGGTGGGTGTCACGCCGTCGGAGACCCACCAGAACACGTAAGCCGGGTGTCCTGTCCTCTCGAACCAGTCATAACGCCTGTTCAGCGCCTCACGGTGCAGACCGGTGTAGATGGCGTCGAAGGCGGGGCGCAGGTCGGTCCAGAGTGAGAGTGTCGCGGCCAGGGCGATGGTTTCCACCGTCTGGCCCTTGCCGTACCAGGTCGGTACGACGAACTCTCCCCACGCACCCCAGTCCAGGTCGAAGTGTGTGCCCTGGCCGCCGTCCGCCGCTTCGGCATGAGCGAGGTATCCGGGGTGCCGGCTGATCTTCCGGTAGATGGCCTCGCCGCTGTCGTGGAGTTCGCGTGTGAGAGGTGCGGGATCGGCGAGAGGTGACTGCAGGACGCCGAATGTGTACAGCGCAAGACGGGGCATGCGTCTCTCCCTGGTCGGGGGGTGCCTGGTGTGGACCTGGTTCGGTGGCTTGGGCATGGGGGCGAGGATTCGCGGGGCGTGACCGACTCGTCCCGTCGCGGGTGGCTCGGCCTGAAGGAACTCCTGTGCGGCCGTGGGCGATCGCCGAAGACCAGGTGAAGATAGCTGCCTCTGCGGCCCATGTCGAAGTTGCGTTTTTCCTGCCCAAGTGGCCTCTTGCACCGGTCATTACGGGGGCTGGGGCGGTGACGGGCGGGGCAGGCTGCGGGTGCGGGCACAGTGGTGCTGCACGCCGCGCGTGGACGCTCCAACGCATGCATCGCCCGGGAGACGGGGCTGCATTTGGACACCGTGCGCCGCTGGCGTGGCCGGTTCGCCCAGGCGGGCCTGCCCGGGCTCGAAGACCGTCAACGCTGCGGCCGTCCCGCCTCGTTCACACCGCTGCAGGCCGCTGAGGTCAGGGCGCCGACCTGCCGGCTGCCTGCCGAGAGTGAAGTACCGCTCTCACGCTGGTCGTGCCCGGAACTGGCCCGCGAGGCCGCCCGGCGGGGCATCGCCCCGTTCATGTCGGCGTCGACCGTGCGCCGCCGGCTCGCCCAGGACGCGCTCAAACCCTGGCAGCACCGCTCCTGGATCTTCATCCCGGAGGTAATCGCACTGCCGATCCTGTCCGGGCCGCTGCCGTACCTTGAGTGGATCACCCGGGAGACCCGGCCCGCTGAGGGCCAGTGCTCTGACCGCATGGACGCCGGGTTGATTCAGTCGGGACAGGTCCAGCAGTCCGAGTAGCCTCGCCCTGTGGTGGATCAAGAGGAGTACGTCCGGTATCGGGAAGACTCGAAGGTGCTGGCAGCGATCGGGGAGCATGTCGACGCCCAGGTCGGCCGTGTCACGGTGCGACTGCCCAGGGCTGTGGCCGAGGCCGCGGTGGCCGCTTGGGAGCGTGACGAGTTGGGTGACCTCGGTGAGGAGACCCATGAGCAGTACGAGCTGCGGGGCCAGGCTGGTGATCTGGCACTGATCGGCCTTGAGATCTCGGAGCGCGGCCGCTGGGAGGGCGAGGAGGTCGTCATCGACCTGCATGTCGCCTTCGCGGGGGCAGCCTCGCGGGCGTCGCTGTAGTCAGGCCGCAGCGGCCACCGGTCTCCGCCCTGCGGATAGCCGCTCATCCCTGGCTGCGTCAACGGCACGCAGCGGCCGCGTCCGGCTCCGTTTGTGTACCGACCGATGGCCGGGGCCGCGCGGGTGAGTGCGCGCTGAGACACGCTGCTGCGGCTTGACGATCGTGGTGATGACCACCGAAACGGACATTTTCGGCGTCGGGTGCTGCGAGGCTGTGGGGGCGAGCCTCGCAGCACCCGCATGGAACAAGGGGCGGAGGCCAGGAGACGGATCTCAGCCCGTAGGCACCTTCGAGGAGTGGTGGTTGATGATCAGCCAGTGGCCGCCACGCAACTCGTACACGTAGGTGTAGCGGGCGTTGATCGTACTCTTGCTGCCGTCCTTGTCGGTCAGCGTGAACTGGTAGAGGCCCGTGTCGATGGCGCTCGTATCGTTCAGGATGTTGATGTACCGCTCCTGGATCTTTCCGACGGGCTTGCTCTCCAGAAATTTCGTGAAGTAATCGACGATCCCGGCGCGGGTGGTGCGGATGCTTGCGACGGTGGGCAGCAGCACGGCGCCCGGGGCGTAGAGATCCGCGACACGGTTCGGGTCGCCGGTGGCCAGTGCCGCGTTCCAGCCGTCGAACAGGGCGGCGATCTGCCCTGGAGTGGGCGGCGTGACGGTGGCGGGCTGCGCGGTGCCTGCCAGAGTACTGTGCGTCACGGCAGGCCGTACGTCGCTTCCGGCCGCGTACGTCGCTCCGGTTCCCGTGAACAGCACAGCGGCGGTGACCGCGATCGCGGCATAGTGCGTGCGTCTCATTCAGCACCTCCTGGGTCATCGGTGGTCGAACGGACGGCTTCACCCAGCCTCGCCCAGCGCAGTCGATCTCGCATGCCGACAGGACTGGTGTCCAGCGGCACTTGAGCGCGATGCGGGCCGCCACGTTCACCGAGCGCGGCCCCGAACACCTGGTGTCGATCCACGGCCTGTCGGGCGCCGACTCCGCCGACGAGCCCTGGGAGGACAGGCTGGGCGCGGTCGCGCATCCCGCGCTCCGCGACCATCTCCGCATGCTCTGCCGCACCGGGGAGGCCGCGCGCAGCGAGGGCGGCTTCTACTACGGCACCGGCCACTGGCCGTGGAGCGACGTCCTCGAAGCGGTTGGCTGCTCCCTCGTCGCGGGCTGGGGGGTTCGGCGAGTCCCAGGCCGGTACCGCCGTCGTGCGGTTGCCGGACGCCCCAGGCGCCCGCTGAGCACGCCGCTTCGCCGTCGGCGCCCCCTTCAGGCCGACTTCCTCGGCCTGAAGGGGGCGCCCTCGCGGGCCGGGCGCCCGGTCACCGGAGTACTGGCCCAGAGCTGGTCCAACTCGCGCTTGTCCGTGTCGCTGTTGGCCGAGACGACCAGGACACCACCTGGCCGAAGGACTCCCGGGCCGCGGTCGCGGCGCCCGGTCGGCGGACCGGACGCCGCTGCCGCTCACCTCGGGCCGGTGAGGTGACCGTCCGGCCAAGATGCCGGGCGAGGAACCGGACCGCGCTGTCGGCCTCGAACCTGGGCATGTCGAAGTGCTGGCCCGCGTTGGCGTGCAACGTCTTCTCCTTCGAGGCGAAGGCGTCGAACAGCGCGAGGCCGGCCTCGCACGGGATGCGCTCGCTGTCCCACGGCATGGCGAACTCGATCGGGACGGTGATCTGCTTCGCCGTCTCGACCAGGGCATCGGGCCACATCATGCGGAGTCGCACTCCGTGAAGAACCTGCCGGTGGTTCAGGAATCCTGTCGCCCCGAGCCGTCGGTGTCATCGGCGTCGACGGCAGTGGCGTCGCTCAAGTCCTCCACTTTCAAAGGCCGTTGCCCGTTGAACACGATCACGAGACCGTAGGGGTCGCAGATGGGCATACGCCCCTCGGCGAAACGCAGGTGCCACTCGTCGATGTAGAAGTTGAGCTGTGGGGAATCCAGAGGAAAGTCTGCGACAGGCAGGCCGCGGTAGGACTCCGACTCCGCTTCGGTGAGACCGAAGAAAGCCGGGTCGGCCTCCAACGCCTCACGCACGAAGCGGAGCCCCGTCTCAAGGTAGTGGTCGAGCCTGCCGAGTACCTCGCCGACCAGGAGAAGATCGGCCTGGTCGATGTCGTCGGTACCTTCGAGCAGAATGTTGGCCTCGACGGGGGCACCGTACAGTGCGCTCCTCGGCGTCTGCGCCACACTCCAGACCCTCAGCTCATCGGGCCCCCGGTCGAAGAGCAGCCGTCCGATGCCGCTGCGGAAGACGTTCGAGGACACGGTGACTCCATCTCGCGAAACTCGGGGCGCGGTCGCCGGTGCGCCTGCGTCGGTCGCGACGACGACGGAAACGGAAACGGACAACGGTACCCCGGCATGCGGCTCCGGGCTCCTCGGAGCCGGGGTTCAGACACAGCGAACCACCGCCCTTGCCGACCAGCACGGCCAGGTGGCGGTCATCCTCCGGGGCGGCCGAGGATCGCAACCACCTCGGGGGCTTGGCGCCTTTCCCGCCGACGCGGTGCGCCGGCCGTTCTCTTCGAACGGGTCCCGGCCATTGTGATCGGCTCCGGGACGGGGGTACCCGTGGTCCGGGCGGGGCCGAGGCTGCGCCATGGGGCGCGCGGAACGGCGGCCGGCTCACGCGTGGTGCGCATGGGAGCGGTGCCGCCGGTTGCCGCACGACTTGGGGGGCATGCATATGGCGGGAATGGCAAGCATATGCACCCAAGCCCCCTTCCGCAGGCGCCCCGAGCCGGGTCAGCCTTGTCCTGCACCGCGAAGGAACATCGCCGCGTTCCGTGGCAACTCGGCATGGGTCGGGCGCTTTTGATCCCTCGTCCCATTCCGTGATCAGGGTCTTCCCGAGACCCTGACTCCATCCAGGAAGGACCCGAAGATGGCCACTCCCGCGACACCCCAGGGCGGCGACACGGATGTGGAATGGACCGGCATCCGGACCCTCGGATACGCGAACCGCTTCGCCGTCTGGGACAGCGAGTTCCGCTACGACGGCCGGATCCGTGTCCCGATGGGCGTGAAGATCAAGACGATCCGGTACTCGTACACCGGCAACGGGCAGGCGGGCACGGAAGCCATCGAGGTCAAGCGCGGCCGCGGTGGCATCGACCAGGAGTACGAGGTCATCGACCTCACCTTCCTCGACGACTCCGACCTCATCACCTTCACCCTCCGCGGCGACCTCAACGTCGACGCCGACCCGCGCCCGGCCTACAGCCGCACCTACCCGATCCGCGTCGACGTCATCCTGGACAACGGGGACGTCCGCACGGTGAATCCGCAGGTCGAGGTGGTCGCCGGCGCCTGGCAGAAGAGCGACCCGGAGAAGGTGGGACGGCCGTTCGTTCGCCTGCCGTACGACAACAACTGGGGCGGCACGCCCAACAGCCAGGCCGGCTTCGGCTTCGTCTCGGACAACGGCCGCATCCCCGGCGACAAGTTCATCATCGACCTGGTCAATCTGCGCCAGGGCGAGCCGGACGTGCCGAGCAACGGCAGCGACCACGTGTACTACCAGCTCGTCCACGAGGACGGCACACCCTCCCGTTTCACCCCGACCCCGCAGGTGCAGAAGGCGGAGGGCCACCGGGACAGCGGGACCGGCCGCAAGGTGACGCTGCCCGCGATCGACCTCCGTCAGCTGGGCGACAAGCCGGGGTACTACCGCTTCCTGGTCTGGCCGCAGTCCAGCAACCCCGACGGCTCGGTGAGCAGCCTCGGTTGGGACCCGGCCAGGGCGGAGGACGCGTTCCAGCTCGGCAGCGTCTACTACCGCTACACGGCCGCCCGCCCCCAGGGCCGGTTCTCGGTGTCGCCCGGGGGCCCGGTGAACCTGGTCCGTGGCGGCGCCTCCGGCTACGTGGGGGTGGAGCTGCAGGCAGTCGCAGACGGCGGTGTCCCGCCGCAGAAGGTCCGTGTGACCATCCCGCAGGGGAAGGGTCTGCAGGTCGCCGACCGGCTGATCCTGGGAATCGTGCAGGACGGCCAGTGGAAGGAACTGGGCTCCTACCAGGGAACGTTGTCGCCGGACGGCCAGAGCCTCACCTTCGACGGCATCGACCTGGTGCTGGCCGGAAAGGGCTCGAAGTCCGGTGCGCTGATCGAGGTGAGCGCCGCCGCCGGAGCCCCGCTGGGAGACACCAGCCTGAGCTTCCAGGTGGGCGACCAGATCTCGGCCTCCTCGCTCATCCACGTCGCGGACAGGTAGACCGGTAGGCCGAGCGTCCGCCGGGCCCTCGCCCCGGCGGGTCGCAGCGGCACAAGGGACCACCGCCCGCAGGGCCGGTCAGCGGTGCGACCGCGGCCCGGACCCCTGCGGGCGGGGTCGCGTGAACCGCTCATCGCGTCATCCCAACCAGAGGGAGTACTTACACGTGGACACGGTGGCATCCCGCCCGCACAGGCTGGCCGCGCCCCCCAGGTCACGGAGCATGTCCGTCGTGGCCCGGGTGTACGGATATCCACCGGCCCACAACGCCGGCTCCGAATGGATGCTCCACTCGATGCTGCGCCCGCTGGCCGAGCGCGGCCACCGGGTGACGGTCTGGCTCTCCCATCCCGGGAGCATCGAGAAGAGCTACGAGATCGACGGAGTACGGGTCGTCCCGTACCAGGAGGGCACCGACTTCGCGGCCGACGCCCAGAAGGCGGACGTGCTGCTCTCCCACTTCGAGAACGTCCCCCTGGTGTCGGGCCTCGCCGCCGCCCGCCGGATACCCATGGTGGTGATCTGCCATGACAACTTCGCCACCAGCTTCCACGACGCGGCCGGAGCCGACCTCGTCGTCTACAACAGCGAATGGATCCGGCGGGACGGCGAGATCTTCTACGCCCGCTACCCCGACGAATTCCTGCCCAGGAACACGATCGTCGTCCGCCCTCCCGTGATCGCAGAGGAGTACCGCACGGAACCGGGCGACTGCGTGACGCTGGTGAACCTGAACGCGGACAAGGGCGGTGAGCTCTTCTGGCAGATCGCCGCATGGACGCCCGAGTGGAGGTTCCTCGGGGTCCGCGGCGCCTACGGGCAGCAGGTCATGCCGCCACCGCGGCTGCCCAACTGCGAAGTCGTGGACGGCGTACCCGGAAAGGAGATGCGAGCGCACGTCTACAGCCGCTCGCGCGTGATGCTCATGCCGAGCATCTACGAGTCCTGGGGGCGGGTGGCGGTGGAGGCCTTCGCCTCCGGCATCCCGGTGATCGCCCACCCCACCCCCGGGCTGGTCGAGTCCCTCGGCGAGGCGGGGATCTTCGCCTACCGCGACGACCTGAACGCCTGGATCCACTCCCTGGCATCACTGCAGGACCCGAAGAACTGGGCAAGGGCCTCCCGCCGCGCCAAGGCGCGCTCCGACGAGCTGAGCGCAGCCCCCGATCTCGGCATCTGGTGCGACGCCATCGAGTCGCTGCACGACCCGAGGCGACGGAAGTCCTTCCACCCGGCAGGCCGAAGGACGTACAACGCAAGTGGCGTCGGCGCGTCGTGATGCACCGCCACCCCGCACTGAGTTCCCTCGATGTTCTGACGGTGCGTCGCGAAGTCATGCGGCATTCGCGCTCGTCAAGGGTCTCGTTTCGGATGGACTCGTCGATATCGCCGAGTCGCTGTTGCGACTGGCCAGTTGAGCTGAGTACGGGAGACCGATCACCATTCCGTCGGAGCCGCCCTCCCCAGGCATCGGTGGCTCGGACACAATCAGGAGCCGCGCCTACCTCTCCCGGTCTTGCAGCCTCCGACCCACGCCGAGCCGGCACCGCGCGCCCTCTAGCCGTTCACGAGTCACTGGGCGCTGCGCTTCTCCCGTGGTCTTCACAGTGGGCGGGACGGTGATTGTGCACAGTCGCTTGGTGGCCCGGGTGAGGGCGACGTACAGGTCGCGCTCGCCCCCGGGGCGGGCGGCGGTGATCCCGTCCGGGTCGATCACGACGGCGGCGTCGAACTCCAAGCCGCGCGCCTGTGAGGCCGGCACCAGTCGGGCATGCTGCTCGATCCCCGCCGCCGCGAGCTGCTCCGTCCTGCCATCGGCGCAGATCACCCCGATCAACTCGCCCGGGTAAGCGGCGCCTTGCTCTCGCAGCTCCCGCACGAGGGCGGTGACGAGGGATTCGGGGGCCGTGGCAAGGGTTCGGGGCGCCTCGCCGTGCCGGATCGATCGGATCGGCGGCCGGCCCGGGGCGATCCGGGCGAGCAAGTCCCCTGTGGCGGCGAGGATCTCCTGCGTGGTCCGGTAGCTGACGGTCAGGGTGCGCAGGTCGAAGCGCCGTCCGAGGTGCGGGCCGAGTGCCTCCTTCCAGTCCCGGGCCACCGTCGCCGGGCCCGCCTGGGCGAAATCTCCGACCAGTGTCATCGACCTGCCCGGGCAACGGCGCACGATCATCCGCCACTGCATGGCGGTGAGCTCCTGTGCCTCGTCGACGACGACGTGCCCGAAGGCGTGCTCGGGCGGGCCGTCGACCAGGCTCGCCGCCTCGTCGAGAAGCGGTACATCGGCGTCCGTCCAGGGCGCACCGGGCGTTCGCCGCAGCAGGGCCCGCTGGTCGTCGGTGAACTGCCGCAGGCACCCGGCCGTCGCATCGCCGTCCGTCAGCAGGGCGCGGACCACGTCGCCGGGCGTGAGCCGCGGCCACAGGTCCTCGACGGCCTGATCGAGCACGGCATCGTCCAGGAGGTCGGCGCGCACGGCGTCGGCGTCGAATTCGTCGGCACCTGTGGCGGGCGCGTCGTCAACACCGAGGCGGCGCAGGTCCGCTGCGGCAACCCGGTCGAGGTCGAGGCCGGTCAGTTGCGCGACCTGGGCGTCGATACGTTCCAGCGCCTCGGCGCCACTGCTGGCAAGCTCACGGACGAGGGCGTCGACCAGCAGCTCCTTGAACAGCCGACGCCCCCGGTTGTGCGCGAGACCACTGGTCTGTGCCGACTCCCGCGCTTGTGCGACATCCCCGTCCCACAGACGAATCCACTCCTGCCCGACCCGGACCTCGAAGTCGTCGCCCGGGGCCTGCCGTGAGCGGACCACAGCGGCCAGCGCGTCGGCCAGCGCGGCACTCCCCTTCAGGCGCGCCACCTCGAAGGGGTCCGCGGCGCCCGGTACGACGCCGGCCAGTTCCTCGCACGTCGCCAGGACGACGTCGCTCTCCCCGAGCGAGGGCAGGACCTGGCAGATGTAGTCGAGGAACCGTGCGTTCGGCCCCACGACGAGCACGCCGCGCTCGGCCGCCTTCGGGAACGCGTACAGCACGTACGCGGCGCGGTGCAGCGCCACCACCGTCTTTCCGGTGCCCGGCCCACCCTGCACCACCGTCACCCCGCGGTGCGGCGACCGGACGATCGCGTCCTGCTCGGCCTGAAGCGTGGCAACCGCCGCCCCCATCCGCCCCGTGCGCCTTTCCTGGAGCGCCGCCGCCAAAGGACCGTCGCCGACCACGTCCTGTCCGGTGGGTGCGGAGCCGTCGAACAGCTCATCGCTCACCCCCACCACCGTGCGGCCCGCCAGGCGCAGATGGCGGCGCCGTCGCAGCCCCATGGGATGAACCGGCGTCGCCTCGTAGAAGGGCCGCGCGGCCCCGGCCCGCCAGTCCACCAGCACCGGCAGCTCGTCCGAATCCCTGTGCAGCCCCAGCCGCCCGATCCGCAGGACGGTCCCGTCCACCAGGTCGATCCGGCCGAAGACCAACCCGTCCTCGGCCCCTTCCAGCCGACGGACCTCCCCCGCCAGCCGCCCGGCCGCCACATCCCTCTCGTACGCCTTGCCCGCACCGTCGGCCGGCGACGCGAGCACACGCGCCAGCTCCTCCCGGGCCCCGGCCAGCCGCTCGTCGAACAGCTCGCCTATGACGGAAACCTGAACTCGCTCAAGCTCCACCTCGCGCGCGGCGACATCGTTGATCTGAGACAAGAAAAGGCCCTCTCGGCTCAACCCGCCAATATTTCGAGGCGCCACTATGCAGACGGATTCCGGAAAAGTAAATATTGACCGACCCAGGCGGAATGTGACCTCCGATGCACCACCGTGCCGCCCGCCTGCAGTTCCGGCGCCGGACCCGGGCCCCGACACGATGCCGTCCACGCCCCGCCGGCGGCAGGGCACGGCCGACGCCCGGTCCAGCGGCAGCTCGGGGTTACCCGTCGCACCGTCAACACATTTGCCGACGCAGGAAACCGGCTCGACGGCAGCACGCCTGCGCCGCATACGAAGGTGGCCCCTCGCTCATCCGAGCGAGGGGCCACCCTGTTACGACGTGACGTCAGTTGTGGTTGCCGCCGCGCCGCTTGCGGGTGATCAGGACGAGGGCGCCGCCGAGGAGGAGGACACCGCCGCCGGCCGCCGCGATGGCGGGGGTGGCGTCGCTGCTACCGGTCTGGGCGAGCACCGGGCCGGGGGTGGTGGGCACCGGGGTGGGCGTCCGGCTGGGCGTGGGCGTCGCCGTGGGCGTCGGGGTCCGGGTGGGCGTGGGCGTGGGGGTCGGGGTGAGTGTCGGTGTGGGCGTGGGGGTCTTGGTGGGCGTAGGCGTCGGCGTCGGCGTGGGGGTCGGCGTCGGCGTGGGGGTCGGAGTCGGAGTCGGAGTCGGGGTCGGGGTCGGAGTCGGGGTGTGGCAGACCTCGATCGTCCTGGTCTCCGTCTTGTTCCAGTCGCTGTTCTTCGGGTCCTCGGTGGTCGTGACCACAAAGGTCGCGGTGACCGGCGCGGAGTGGTCCTTCACCGGGAAGGCACCGTGGTACTCCTTGCCGAACTCCTTCTGGTCGAGCACCTTTTCGCCGTCGATGGTGAGGCTGACGGTGTTCTTCACACCGTTCGTGTCGCTGTAATTGGTCAGGTCGATCACGACCTTGTCGCAGCTCGTCGTCCACGTGGGAATGTGCGCCGAGGCGTTGGTCGCCAGGGCCACGGGCAGGAGGACGGCGGCCGCCGCCGTTCCCGCGAGTGCCGCGCTCCTGATGCCGAGCTGCCGCTGCTGTCGCGCCATTTCGTTGTCCCCTCCGAACGGTCTTGTGCAGCAGGCTTGTTGAGTGGTCAGGCGGTGGCCCGCTACGGCTGTCCGGGGGGACTCTACCGGCACCCCCGCACCTCACCACACCCCGTCGTACGGCCGGATTTCGTCTGTCCGTCCGCCCCCGGATGTGCATGGCCAGCCCATCACACCCGTCACCTCGCACAACACCGATTCGGCAAACTTGAATGGATTCCGTCACACCGGCCAAAAAGTGTTGCCCCCGGCGGTCCGATTCGACCACCGAGGGCAACATGAACGATCAATCGGCATGCGGTCAGGCCTTCTTGGCCGCCCGGCGACGTGTGGCCACCACGATCGCGCCACCGGCGGCGATCACGACCGCCCCGCCGATCGCCAGCGGAACGACCGGCCCGGAGCCGGTGTGCGCCAGACCGCCGCCGGCGTTCGCCTCCGCGGACGGGCTGGCCGAGGCTCCGGCACTCGCCACCGCCGAGACGGAGGCCGACGGGCTGGCCGAGGCACCCGGGCTGGGCTGGCCGCTCGCCGGGGCGGACGGGCTGCCGGAGGCCCCCGGGGTCGCCGAGGCCTCCGGCGTACCCGGGGTGCCGGGCGTGCTCGGGGTGGTGGTCGCCGACGGCGTACCGCTCGGCACCACCGGCGGAACGGTGGGCACGGTGGTCGGCGGCGGGACGACGGTCGGCAGGCAGCCGGTGAACGGGTAGTGGTGCGTCTCGGCACCGCCCTTGCCGGTCAGCGACTTGGCGATCACCGAACCGTTGACCGGTCCGGCGCTGCCGAGGTCGAACGCGGCGTTCGGCGCCAGCACGGTGCCGGCCCAGGCGGCCTGGCTGTTCTTGACCACCTTGGTCGCGGTCGGGAAGTTCCAGAGCAGCTTGGCCCGGACGGCCCCGCCGGAGGCGCTCTGGAGCTTGTCGTCCAGGACGTAGGACTCCTTGGCCGCGTCCCACAGGTGGAAGCCGGTGGTCTTGGCGGCGGCCATGTCGTACGCGTCACCGGTCACGTTGATCACCGTGACCGAACCGGCCGGCACCTTGATGAAGACGTTGGTGGCGCCCTGGAGCGTGCCGGCACTGACGGTGAAGCTGTTCAGCTTGGCGTCGCCGCTGCTCAGGTAGAGGTCCGCACCCTTCGCCTCGACCTTGGCACCGGCGGTCTGCGGCGCGGCGGCGAGCGAGGAGGAGGCGGAGCGCAGCTTGGCGAACTCGGCCTTGAAGTCGATCGGGGAGGCACCTTGGCTGATTTTGCCCTGGTGCGCGTCGATGACGGCAGCGTTGGCCTTCGAGCCGAAGACGCCGTTCCCCTTCATGACCTGCGTGTTGTGACCGGTGATGCTGCCGGCGACGACCAGCGCGTTGCCGCCGGGCAGGGCCGCGATCTGGCCGGGGGTGAGCTCCTGACCGACCGAGAAGCCGCCGGTGAAGTTGGCGTTGCCGCCGACCGCCACCGCGCCTTCGGCGTCGGGGGTATGGGTGTCGTCGCCCTCGATGAACTCCCCGTAGAGATTGGCCACTCCGAGGCTCTGGCACTGCTCGCCGGAGCCGGTGGCGTGGGCGGCCGGGGCGATGAGACCGGCCAGGGCAAGGGATCCGCCGAGTGCGAGCGCAGCGGCGGGTATGTGTATGCGCATGTGCAGGATCTCCGCTTGAGGTGCGGGGGGTGGGAGTGGTCCCTAAAAAGGTATGGACCAAACCGCACTCTTTCGGCCAAACGGGTGATTGGTCAAGACCAATGACCACCATGTCCGAACAGTCCCGTTTGCGCCCACCGGCCTTGCCTCGAAGGCAAACCCGGAAAGAACCGGCCGCGCGGCACCGCCCCGCCCCAAGATCGCCTGTAAGGCCGCCTACGATTGACCCCGTGCGTACCCCCTTCTCCCTGCTCGCCGAACGCTGGCAGCCGTCCGCCGCCATGGTCCGGCGCGCCGCGTTCACCGCGCTGGTGATGAGCGTGGTGATCGTCGTGACCGGCGGCGCCGTCCGGCTCACCGCCTCCGGCCTCGGCTGCACCACCTGGCCCCGCTGTACCGACGAGAGCCTGACGCCGACGCCCGAGATGGGCTTCCACGGCATCGTCGAGTTCACCAACCGGATGCTCACCTATGTGCTGAGCGCCGCGGTCGGCTGGGCGATCCTGGCCGCCCGCTGTCACCGGCCCTGGCGGCGAAGCCTGACCAAGCTGGGCTGGGCGCAGTTCTGGCTGGTGATGAGCAACGCCGTACTCGGCGGCATCACCGTGCTGACCGGCCTCAACCCGTACACGGTGGCGCTGCACCTGATCGCCGCGATGGGCCTGGTCTGGGTCGCGCTGCTGATGTGGGAGCGGACGAAGGAGGGCGACGGCCCGCCGCGGCCGGCGGTGGCCCGCCCGATCGTCCAGCTGTCGTACGTCCTGGTCACCGTGATCGGCCTGCTGGTGGCGGCCGGGACGCTGGTGACCGGCGCAGGCCACCACCCGGGGACGCCCAAGGACAACAAGCTCGTCCCCCGGATCCCGATCGACTACGACCGGCTCACCCAGGTCCACGCCGACCTGGCGTTCGTCTCGGTCGGCCTGGCGATCGCGGTGATCTTCGTCTTCGCCGCCGTGAAGGCCCCGCCGGCCGCCCGCGCCCGGGCCCGCGAGCTGTTCGCGGTGCTGCTGGTCCAGGGCGTGCTCGGCTTCGTCCAGTACTTCACCGACGTGCCGGAGATCCTGGTCGGCCTGCACATGCTGGGCGCCACGCTGACCTGGATCGCCGCGCTGCGCATCCCGCTGGCGCTGCGGGTCCGCGAGGACGCGCCCGCCACCCCGCTGCCGGCCCAGGCCCAGACCCAGGCCCCGCAGGCCGCCACGGTCTGAGGCGGCCGACAGGCGGCCGGCGAGCGGCCGGAACGGCAGTACGGCCCGGGCCCCCGAAGCGGGGCCCGGGCCGTCGCCGTACGCGGGATCAGCCGAGCTGGATGCCGGCCATCCGCTTCCACTCGTACGGGCCGGTCTTCACCCGGAGGCCCAGCTCGCCCTCGAAGCTGTCGTGCAGGGTCACCCCGGCCAGTTCGGCGGCCCGGCGCCCGACGGCGTAGCTCGGGGCGACCTGGTCGCCCCAGGCGCCGTCCGCGCCGACCACCACGATCCGGGTGCCGATGGAGCCCATGTACTCGACGACGCCGTCGGCGCTGCCGCCGTGCTGCCGGGCGAAGCTGCTGAGGTGCTTGGCGATGCGCTTGGCGCGGCGCTCGGCGCGGGCGTCCGGCGCGGCGGTGGTGGCGGTCTCTGCGCTGCTCATGCCCGCATGCTACCCATCGGTAGCGGAGCTGGCGACGGGAGCGGGCTGTGCACCGGGCCACATACTGGAACGGTGACCTTCCAAGGCTGGCCGGCCGAGGCGCTCGACTTCTACGAGCACCTGGAGGCCGACAACTCCAAGACCTTCTGGCAGTCCCACAAGGCCCGGTACGAGCAGGCCGTCCGCGAGCCGATGGAGCGGCTGCTGGCCGAGCTGGAACCCGAGTTCGGGCCGGGAAAGATCTTCCGGCCCAACCGCGACGTCCGGTTCAGCGCCGACAAGTCCCCGTACAAGACCCACATCGGCGCCCATCTGGCGGCCGGCGGCTACATCCAGCTCTCCGCCGACGGCCTGGCCTGCGGCAACGGCCTCTACCAGCTGGCGGCCGACCAGTTGGAGCGCTACCGGGCGGCCGTCGCCGAGGACGTCGGCGGCGCCGAGCTGGAGCGGGTGATCGCCCGGGTCCGCGCGGCCGGCCCCCAGGTCGTCGGCCGGGACAGCCTGAAGTCCGCCCCGCGCGGCTACCCCAGGGACCACCCCAGGATCGAGCTGCTGCGCCACAAGGGGCTGATCGCCTGGCAGGAGTGGCCGCCCGCCGAGTGGCTCGGCACCCGGGCCGCCCACCGCCGGATCACCGGCTTCCTGCGCGCCTCCCAGCCCCTCAAGGACTGGCTGGACGGCCACGTCGGGCCGAGTGGTCTGCCGCGCCGCTGAACGGACCGCCGAACGGCCGCGCAAGAACGCCGAAGGGCCCCGGTCGACGACCGGGGCCCTTCGGGTGCGGCTCCTACTTCTACTTCACGAACGGATCCACCGCGATCACCACGAACAGCAGCGTCAGATAGGTGATCGACCAGTGGAACAGGCGCATCTCCTTCAGCTTGGCGCCCACCACCCCGGCCTTGGCGCGGGCGTACAGCCCGTGCGCCTCCTTCAGCCAGGCCGCGCCCAGCAGCACCGCCGAGACGGGGTACAGCCAGCTGGTCTCCGCCAGCGGCCACAGCGCCAGCGAGACGGCGACCATGACCCAGGAGTAGATGACGATCTGCTTGGCGACCGCCAGGTTGCCCTTGATCACCGGCAGCATCGGCACGCCGGCCCGCTCGTAGTCCTCGCGCACCTTCATCGACAGCGGCCAGTAGTGCGGCGGCGTCCAGAAGAAGATGACCAGGAAGAGCACCAGCGCCGACCAGGACACCGAGTTGGTGACCGCCGCCCAGCCGACGAACACCGGCATGCAGCCGGCGATCCCGCCCCAGACGATGTTCTGCGCGGTGCGCCGCTTCAGGCCGAGCGTGTAGACGAAGACGTAGAACAGCAGCGCCGACAGCGCCAGCAGCGACGACAGCGCATTGACGAAGTAGGCCAGCCAGACCGTGGAGCCGATCGCCAGCGCGATGCCGAAGACCAGCGCCTCGCGCGGCGACACCATGCCGGTGACCAGCGGCCGCCGCTCGGTCCGCGACATCACCGCGTCGATGTCGCGGTCGATGTACATGTTCAGCGCGTTGGCGCCGCCCGCCGAGAGGTAGCCGCCGATGACGACCTCCAGCACCAGCAGCGGATCCGGAACACCGCGCTGCGCCAGGAACATCACCGGCACGGTGGTGATCAGCAGCAGTTCGATGATCCGAGGCTTGGTCAGAGCGACGAATGCGCCGACACGGGCCCCGAACGGCCGGTGCGCAGGCGTCGCCCCGGTGACCCCGGCGGGACGGGATTCGACGGCGGTCACTAACACCCCAACTGAAGATGAACCTTCGCAGGCGTCCACCGGAACAAAGTTCCCGAATCGTCCGCCCTGCGCGTACCACGCCACCTTAGACGCTCCATATCTCCCCACCGGCTCCGGGGTCCCCCGGCGGGGCGGATCGCACACCCCCGGGTGAACCCCGCCGCGGTGGCCTGGACGGATGCCTCCGCGGCCCTCCGGAGGCCGGAACTCCCCCGTCCGCGCGCCGGGGAGGCAAACCGCCCGAACCTGGGCGAGGCTGGACACAGACTCTGTCCACCCGGACGGGGAATGGTGGCCCGGACACGTGGGTTGTGCAACCACGGAGGGTGAGCCCCGGCCCGGACGGTAGGCTCGCACGAAGAAGCGGGATCTACCCTCCGTGACCGGCACCACCCAAGCGTCGGGCCACAGCGACGTGGCCGACCCGGTCCCCTTCACGGGGTCACTCTTCACAACGGAAGGAGCCCTGAGACAGGGTGAGCACGACGCCGACGAATGCATTCGAGTGGTCCGAGCTGGACGAGCGGACGGTGGACACTGCCCGTGTGCTGGCCATGGACGCGGTCCAGAAGGTCGGCAACGGACACCCCGGGACGGCCATGTCGCTGGCCCCCGCGGCGTACCTGATCTTCCAGCGCTTCCTGCGCCACGACCCGACCGACCCGGCCTGGGTGGGGCGCGACCGCTTCGTCCTCTCCCCCGGGCACACCAGCCTGACCCTCTACACCCAGCTCTACTTCTCCGGCTACGGCCTGGAGCTGGACGACCTCAAGGCCTTCCGGGTCGCCGGCAGCCGCACCCCGGGCCACCCCGAGCACGGCCACACCGCGGGCGTCGAGACCACCACCGGCCCGCTCGGCCAGGGCATCGCCAACGCCGTGGGCATGGCGATGGCCGCCCGTTTCGAGCGCGGTCTGTTCGACCCGGACGCCCCGGCCGGCGAGTCCCCCTTCGACCACACCATCTGGGCCATCGTCTCCGACGGCGACCTGGAGGAGGGCATCTCCGCCGAGGCCTCCTCGCTCGCCGGCCACCAGAAGCTCGGCAACCTGGTCGCGCTCTACGACGACAACCACATCTCGATCGAGGGCGACACCGAGACGGCCTTCTCCGAGGACGTCCTCAAGCGCTACGAGGCGTACGGCTGGCACGTTCAGCGGGTCACCCCGAGGTCCAACGGCGACATCGACGTGGCCGCCCTCGCCGAGGCGCTGGACGCGGCCAGGGCCGAGACCTCCCGCCCGTCGATCATCGCGATGCGCACCATCATCGCCTGGCCCGCCCCGGACGCGCAGAACACCGCCAAGGCGCACGGCTCCGCGCTCGGTGCCGCCGAGATCGCCGCCACCAAGAAGGTCCTGGGCTTCGACCCGGAGAAGACCTTCGAGGTCAGCGACAAGGTCATCGAGCACGCCCGCCTGGTGATCAAGCGCGGCAAGGCCGCCCGCGGCGAGTGGGAGCAGTCGTTCAACGCCTGGCGCGCCGCCCACCCGCAGCGCGCCGCCGAGTTCGACCGCATCCAGGCCGGCGAGCTGCCCGAGAGCTGGAAGAAGTCCGTCCCGGTCTTCGAGTCCGGCAAGGAGGTCGCCACCCGCAAGGCCAGTGGCGAGACCCTCAAGGCGCTCGGCGCGGTGATCCCGGAGCTGTGGGGCGGCTCGGCCGACCTCGCGGAGTCCAACCTCACCACCATCGACGAGGAGAGCTCCTTCCTCCCCGAGGGCAACCCGCTGAAGAGCGCCAGCCCGTACGGCCGGACGATCCACTTCGGCATCCGCGAGCACGCCATGGGCTCGACCATGAACGGCATCGCGCTGCACGGCCGGACCCGCGTGTTCGGCGGCACCTTCCTGGTCTTCGCCGACTACATGCGCCCGGCCGTCCGCCTGGCCGCGCTGATGAAGCTGCCGGTCACCTACGTCTGGACGCACGACTCGATCGGCCTCGGCGAGGACGGCCCGACCCACCAGCCGGTGGAGCACCTGGCCTCGCTGCGCGCCATCCCGGGCCTGTCCATCGTCCGCCCGGCCGACGCCAACGAGACGGCCGTCGCCTGGCGCACCGTCATCGAGCGGCAGACCAGCCACCCCGGCCCGGTCGGCCTGGCGCTCACCCGCCAGAACGTCCCGACCTTCGACCGCGAGGTGTTCGCCTCCGCCGAGGGCACCGCGAAGGGCGGCTACATCCTGGCCGAGGCCTCCAACGGCGTCCCGCAGGTGATCCTGCTCGGCACCGGCTCCGAGGTCCAGCTGGCCGTCAAGGCCCGCGAGGTCCTGGAGGCGGAGGGCATCGCGACCCGCGTGGTCTCGGTGCCGTCCTTCGAGTGGTTCCAGGAGCAGGACCAGGCCTACCGCGACAGCGTGCTGCCGCCCACCGTCAAGGCCCGGGTGTCGGTCGAGGCCGGCATCGCCCAGGGCTGGCGCGAGCTGGTCGGCGACCACGGCCGGATCGTCTCGCTGGAGCACTTCGGCGCCTCCGCCGACTACAAGGTGCTGTTCCAGGAGTTCGGCCTGACCGCCGAGGCCGTGGTGGCCGAGGCGCACAACGCGCTGCGCTCGCTCGAGGCCGTCAACCGCTGACGGCCCTTGGCCGGGGGTGCCCGACCGCACATCGGGCCCCCCGGCCGGTCTGACGACCCCACAGACAGACAGACAAAGAGAAGTAAGGACTGAAGCACCATGACTGACGCACTGAAGCGCCTCAGCGACGAAGGCGTGGCGATCTGGCTGGACGACCTCAGCCGCAAGCGGCTGAACACCGGCAACCTCGCCGAGCTGGTGCAGAACAAGCACGTGGTGGGTGTCACGACCAACCCCACCATCTTCCAGAAGGCCATCGGCGGCGGCGACAGCTCCTACGACGGCCAGCTGCGCGACCTCGCCGTCCGCAAGGTCACCACCGACGAGGCCGTCCGCATGATCACCACCTCGGACGTGCGCGACGCCGCCGACGTGCTGCGCCCGGTCTACGACGCCTCCAACGGCCGCGACGGCCGGGTCTCCATCGAGGTCGACCCGCGGCTGGCCCACGAGACCGCCGCCACCATCGCCGAGGCCAAGCAGCTGTGGTGGCTGGTCGACCGCCCGAACGTGTTCATCAAGATCCCCGCCACCAAGGCCGGCCTGCCCGCGATCGCCGAGGTCATCGGCAAGGGCATCAGCGTCAACGTCACGCTGATCTTCTCGCTGGAGCGCTACCGCGCGGTCATCGACGCCTACCTGACCGGCCTGGAGGCCGCCAAGGCCAAGGGCCTGGACCTCTCCCAGATCGAGTCGGTCGCCTCCTTCTTCGTCTCCCGCGTGGACACCGAGATCGACAAGCGCCTCGACAAGATCGGCGGCGAGGCCCGGCAGCTGCGTTCCAAGGCCGCCCTGGCCAACGCCCGCCTCGCCTACCAGGCGTACGAGGAGGTCTTCGGCAGCGTCGACGGCAAGACCGCCGGCAGCGACCGCTGGACGTCCCTGGAGGCCGCCGGCGCCAAGCCGCAGCGCCCGCTCTGGGCCTCCACCGGCGTCAAGGACCCGGCCCTGCCGGACACCCTGTACGTCACCGAGCTGGTCGCCCCGGGCACCGTCAACACCATGCCCGAGGCCACCCTGAACGCCACCGGCGACCACGGCGTGATCACCGGCGGCACCATCGTCCCCAACTACGCCGACGCCAAGGCCGTGATGGACGCCATCGCCGCCGCCGGCGTGGACTACGACGACGTGGTCCAGGTGCTGGAGGACGAGGGCGTCGAGAAGTTCGAGCAGTCCTGGAACGAGCTGCTCGACACCGTCACCGCCTCGCTCGCCTCCTTCGCCGACGAGAAGTGACCCCCGCTCACAGCCAGCGCACGAAAGCGGAGCCCCTTCAGTGAGCACTGACTACCCCGAGTTGACGTCCGAATCGGACGCCGGCGATGGTCCGCCGGCCCCCGTCAACCCGCTTCGTGACCCCGCCGACCGACGGCTCCCGCGCATCGCGGGGCCGTCCGGTCTGGTCATCTTCGGAGTCACCGGCGACCTGTCCCGCAAGAAGCTGATGCCGGCCATCTACGACCTGGCCAACCGCGGTCTGCTGCCGCCGGGCTTCTCGCTCGTCGGCTTCGCCCGGCGCGAGTGGGACGACGAGGACTTCGCCAAGGAGGTCCACGACGCCGTCCGGGACCATGCCCGGACCCCGTTCCGCGAAGAGGTCTGGCAGCAGCTCGCCAAGGGCATGCGCTTCGTCCACGGCACCTTCGACGACGACGACGCCTTCGACAAGCTCCGCGAGACCATCGAGGAGCTGGACAAGGCGCAGGGCACCGGCGGCAACTTCGCCTTCTACCTCTCCGTCCCGCCGAAGTTCTTCCCGACCGTCGTCCAGCAGCTGAAGAAGCACGGTCTGGCCGATCCGCCCTCCTCGCCCGCCAACGGGCAGGAGGGGCCCAGCAGGGCTTCCTGGCGGCGCGCCGTCATCGAGAAGCCCTTCGGCCACGACCTGGAGAGCGCCCAGGAGCTGAACCGGATCGTCCACGAGGTCTTCCCCCGGGACGAGGTCTTCCGGATCGACCACTACCTGGGCAAGGAGACCGTCCAGAACATCCTGGCGCTGCGCTTCGCCAACCAGATGTTCGAGCCGATCTGGAACCGGTCGTACGTCGACCACGTCCAGATCACGATGGCCGAGGACATCGGCATCGGCGGCCGCGCCGGCTACTACGACGGCATCGGCTCGGCCCGGGACGTCATCCAGAACCACCTGCTGCAGCTGATGGCGCTCACCGCCATCGAGGAGCCGGCGTCCTTCCACCCCAAGGCGCTGGTGGCCGAGAAGCTCAAGGTGCTCAGCGCCGTCAAGCTCCCGGCCGACCTCGGCCGGCACACCGTGCGCGGCCAGTACGCGGCCGGCTGGCAGGGCGGCGAGGAGGTCGGCGGCTACCTCGACGAGGACGGCATCGACCCGGACTCCAAGACCGACACCTACGCGGCCATCAAGCTGGAGATCAACAACCGCCGCTGGGCGGGTGTGCCGTTCTACCTGCGCACCGGCAAGCGGCTCGGCCGCCGGGTCACCGAGATCGCGGTGGTCTTCCAGCGCGCCCCGTACCTGCCGTTCGACTCCTACGCGACCGAGGAGCTGGGGCAGAACGCCCTGGTCATCCGGGTCCAGCCGGACGAGGGCGTGACGGTGCGGTTCGGCTCCAAGGTGCCGGGCACCTCCTTCGAGGTCCGCGACGTCACGATGGACTTCGCCTACGGCGAGTCCTTCACCGAGTCCAGCCCGGAGGCGTACGAGCGGCTCATCCTCGACGTGCTGCTCGGCGACGCCAACCTGTTCCCGCGCCACCAGGAGGTCGAGCTCTCCTGGCAGATCCTCGACCCGATCGAGCGGTACTGGGACACCCACGGCAGGCCCGCCCAGTACCCGGCCGGGACCTGGGGCCCCGCCGAGGCGGACGAGATGCTCGCACGAGACGGCAGGAGCTGGCGCCGGCCATGAAGATCGACCTCACGGACACCACGTCCAGCAAGATCAACGCAGCCCTGATGGAGGCGCGCCGGATCAGCGGCTCCACCGCCGCCGGCATGGTGCTCACCCTGGTGATCGTGACCGACGAGGGCAGCGCGTACGACGCCCTCAAGGCCGCCAACGACGCCTCCCGCGAGCACCCCTCGCGCACCCTGGCGGTCATCAAGCGCGCCGGGCGTTCGCCCCGGGCCCGCGCCGAGACCCGTCTGGACGCCGAGATCCTGGCCGGCTCGGACGCCGGCTCCGGCGAGACGGTCATCCTGCGCATGCACGGCGAGCTCGTCGCGCACGCCCAGTCGGTCGTCCTGCCGCTGCTGCTGCCGGACGCCCCGGTGGTGGTCTGGTGGCCCGAGAACTCCCCCGCCCACCCCGCGCAGGACCCGCTGGGCTCGATCGCCCAGCGCCGGATCACCGACGCCGTCACCGCCGAGTCCCCGGTCGGCCAGCTCGCCCAGCGGGCCCAGAGCTACACCCCGGGCGACACCGACCTGGCCTGGACCAGGATCACCGGCTGGCGCTCGATGCTGGCCGCCGCGCTGGACCAGCGGCCCGCCAGGATCACCTCCGCGGTGGTCGAGGGCGAGTCCTACAACCCCAGCGTGGAGCTGCTCGGCCTCTGGCTGCACAACCGGCTGCACGTGCCGGTCGAGCGGGTCGTCACCGGCGGCCCCGGCATCACCGCGGTGCACCTGCGCACCGCGGACGGGGACATCACCCTGGACCGCCCGGACGGCCTGATGGGCACCCTCTCGATGCCCGGCTCCCCGGACCGCCAGGTGGCGCTCAAGCGTCGTGAGACGTCCGAGCTGATCGCCGAGGAGCTGCGCCGGCTCGACCCGGACGACATCTACGCCACGGCCGTACGCACCCCCGTGGAGCGGCTGCGCGAGCCGGCCAACGCCGAGACGGCGGCGGCCGAGAAGGTCGCCCACGCGATCGCCGAGGCCACCGTCGCCGAGGCCACCGTCGCCAACCCGGCCCGGGTGACGGCCGCGGTGCTCACCGCGGAGAAGGCGGCTGCGGAGAAGGCGGCTGTGGAGAGCGCGGCCCCGGCCGCGGAGCCTGCGGCGGCGAAGAAGGCCCCCGCCAAGGCGGCCAAGCGCACCACCAAGCGGAGCGACTCGTGACCGCCGCCACCCCGCAGCTGGTCGTCCACCGGGACAAGGAGCTGATGGCGCAGGCGGCCGCGGCCCGGCTGATCACCCGGATCGTGGACGCCCAGGCCGCCCGCGGCACCGCCTCGGTGGTGCTCACCGGCGGGCGCAACGGGAACGCCCTGCTGGCCGCCATCGCCGCCTCCCCGGCCCGGGACGCGGTCGACTGGGCCCGGCTGGACCTCTGGTGGGGCGACGAGCGTTTCGTGCCCTCCCAGGACCCCGAGCGCAACGCCGTCCAGGCCCGCGCGGAGCTGCTGGACGCCGTTCCGCTCGACCCGGCGCGGGTGCACGAGATGCCCGCCTCGGACGGCGTGGACGGCTCGGACGTGGAGGCCGCCGCGGCCCGCTACGCCGAGGAGCTGGCGAAGGCCGCCGGGCCGGGCGACCGGCTCGGCGTGCCCTGCTTCGACGTGCTGCTGCTCGGCGTCGGCCCGGACACCCATGTCGCCTCGCTCTTCCCCGAGCACCCGGGCGTACGGGAGACCGAGCTGACGGTGATCGGTGTCCGCGGTGCGCCCAAGCCCCCGCCGACCCGGATCTCGCTCAGCCTCCCGGCCATCCGGGAGGCCCGCGAGGTCTGGCTGCTGGCGGCGGGCGAGGACAAGGCCGACGCCGTCGCGGTGGCGCTGTCCGGCCCCGGCGAGATCCAGGCGCCCGCCTCCGGCGCGTACGGGCGGGGCCGCACCCTGTGGCTGCTCGACCGCGCCGCGGCGGCGCAGATCCCGCCGCAGCTGTACCCGCCCGCCTCGGCCTGACGGCCGGGCAGGAAACGCCGAAGGGCGTCACCGTTCGACGGTGACGCCCTTCGGCGTTGGACCGGGTACCGGCCCCGGGCTCAGATCTCGCCGCGCAGCTTGGCCAGCGCCTCGGCGAGGATCGCCTCGCCGTCGGCGTCGGTGCGCCGCTCGCGGACGTAGGCGAGGTGGGTCTTGTACGGCTCGTTGCGCGAGGGAGCCGGTGGGTTGTGCTCGTCCTGACCGGCCGGAAAGCCACAGCGCGGGCAGTCCCAGGTGTCCGGGATGACGGCCTCGGCGGCGAAGCTCGGGCGGGTCTCGTGCTTGTTGGCACACCAGAAGGAGATCCGGTTGCGCGGGGCGGACTCGCCGCGCTCCGCCTCGCCCATCGGGCCGGCTCCGACCCTGCTGCCACGGATGGCATTGCCACTTGCCACGGTCTGACTCCCTGCGTGCTGGTGCGCCGACCCGCCGCGGTGCGCGTCGGTGGCGAAGTCGTCCTAGTGTAAGCAGCAGTTAAGGTTCCACCACCACCGCATCCGCCCCGGCCGCTCCCAGGATAGGCGCTGGGGCGACGGGGCGTCAGGAATACCTCAGCTCTTGTACTTCAGCACCAGGCCGAGCACGATGATGCAGGCGAACCAGGCGCCGCCGACGATGATCGTGATGCGGTCGAGGTTGCGCTCGGCCACCGCCGAACCGCCACCGGTGGACATCGCGCCGCCACCGAACATGTCGGACAGGCCGCCGCCCTTCCCCTTGTGCAGCAGCACCAGGAGGATCATCAGCAGGCTGAAGATGATCAGGGCAATCGAGAACCCGATAACCACGACGGGACCAACTCTCTCGTATCTTCGGCGAAGGGGCCGGGCCGCGTACGGCGGTCCGGCCCCAAAGCCTACGTTGCTGCGGCGGCGTTAGCCTACTGCCTGGTCACGGTAGCGCACGATCTTGACGAACTCGTCGGCGTCCAGGGAGGCACCGCCGATCAGGCCGCCGTCGATGTCCGGCTTGGCCATCAGGCCGGCCGCACTGGAGGACTTGACCGAACCGCCGTACAGCACACGGACCTTGTCGGCCAACTCGGCGCTGTACAGCTCGGCGATCCGCCGACGGATGGCCGCGCAGACCTCCTGGGCGTCCTCCGGGGTGGCCACCTCGCCGGTGCCGATCGCCCAGACCGGCTCGTAGGCGACCACGATCGACTCGGCCTGGTCGGCCGGGACGTCCTGCAGGCCGCCGTCGAGCTGGGCCAGGGTGTACTCGACGTGGGTGCCGGCCTTGCGGATCTCCAGCGGCTCGCCGATGCACAGGATCGGGGTGATCCCGCTGCGGTAGGCGGCCTTGACCTTGGCGTTGACGATCTCCTCGTTCTCGCCGTGGTACTGCCGGCGCTCCGAGTGGCCGATCACCGCGTAGGTGCACTTCAGCTTGGACAGCATCGGGCCCGAGACCTCACCGGTGTACGCACCGGAGTCGTGCTTCGAGATGTCCTGCGAGCCGTACTTGATCTTCAGCTTGTCGCCGTCGACCAGGGTCTGCACCGAGCGCAGATCGGTGAACGGCACCAGGACGGCGACCTCGACGGCCTGGTAGTCCTTGTCGGCCAGCGCGAAGGCCAGCTTCTGGGTGTGCTGGATGGCCTCAAGGTGGTTGAGGTTCATCTTCCAGTTGCCCGCCATCAGCGGGAGACGCTCAGTCATTGCCTCAGCCTTCCAGGGCGGCGAGACCGGGAAGGGTCTTGCCCTCCAGGTACTCAAGGCTGGCGCCACCGCCGGTCGAGATGTGCCCGAACTTCGTTTCGTCGAAGCCCAGGATGCGGACGGCCGCGGCGGAGTCGCCGCCACCGACCACGGTGAACGCGTCGCTGTCGAGCAGGGCCTGCGCGACGGCCTTGGTGCCCTCGGCGAAGGCCGGGTGCTCGAAGACGCCCACCGGACCGTTCCAGAACACCGTCCGGGCGTCGGCCAGCTTCGCCGCGAACAGCTCGCGGGTCTTCGGGCCGATGTCCAGGCCCTCCTTGTCGGCGGGGATCTTGTCCGCGTCGACGATCTCGAAGTCCTCGACCGGGGCGTGCGTCCTGGTGTCCGGGAAGCTCCCGGAGATGGCGACGTCCACCGGCACCACGAACTCGACGCCGTTCTCCTCGCCGCGCTTCAGGTAGTCCAGGACCGTCGGGATCTGGTCCTTCTGCAGCAGCGAGATGCCGACCTCGTGGCCCTGGGCCGCGAGGAAGGTGTACGCCATGCCGCCGCCGATCAGGATGCGGTCGGCCTTGCCGAGCAGGTTGTCGATCACGCCGACCTTGTCGGACACCTTGGAGCCGCCGAGCACGACCACGTACGGGCGCTCGACCTCCTCGGTGAGGCGCTTGAGCACGCCCACCTCGGTGGCGATCAGGTCACCGACGGCGTGCGGCAGGCGGGCCGGCAGGTCGTACACCGAGGCGTGCTTGCGGTGCACCGCGCCGAAGCCGTCGCCGACGTACAGGTCGGCCAGCTCGGCCAGCCGGTCGGCGAAGGCGCCGCGCTCGGCGTCGTCCTTGCTGGTCTCACCGGCGTTGAAGCGCAGGTTCTCGAGCAGCGTGACCTCGCCGTCGGCCAGGGCGGCGACGGTGGCCTTCGCGCTCTCACCCACGGTGTCGGTCGCGAAGGACACCGACCGGCCGAGGATCTCACCAAGGCGGACGGCCACCGGTGCGAGGGAGAACTGCGGGTCCGGCTCGCCCTTGGGGCGGCCGAGGTGGGAGGCGACGACGACCTTCGCACCGCGCTCGACGAGCTTGGCGATGGTCGGGGCGACGGCGCGGATCCGGCCGTCGTCGGTGATCGTGCCGTCGGACAGCGGGACGTTCAGGTCCGCACGGACGAACACGCGCTTGCCGACGACGTCGAGGTCTTCGATGGTCTTCACAGGTCTCCGGGTCTCCTGGGGAGATGTGGTGCAGAGGGGCGGCACTGCACCGGGCCGCCGAGGGGTGAGGGAGCGCAGAGCGAGGGCCCGGATGGCCGCACACGCCGTCCGGGCCCTCACCCCTACATCACGTCAGCTCCCGCTGCGTCAGAGCTGGCCGCCGACGAGGGTGGTCAGGTTGACGAGACGGTTCGAGTAGCCCCACTCGTTGTCGTACCAGCCGAAGACCTTGACCTGGTTGCCCTGGACCATGGTCATCAGCGAGTCGAAGATCGTGGAGAACGGCGAGTTCACGATGTCGGAGGAGACGATCGGGTCCTCGGTGTACTGCAGGATGCCCTTGAGGGAGCCCTCGGAGGCCTTCTGGAAGGCCTCGTTGACCTCCGCGACGGTGACCTCGCGCTCCAGGGTGACGACCAGGTCGGTGATCGAACCGGTCGGGACCGGGACGCGCAGCGAGGTGCCGTCCAGCTTGCCCTTCAGCTCCGGCAGCACCAGCGCGGTGGCCTTGGCGGCACCGGTGGAGGTCGGGATGATGTTCAGGGCGGCGGCGCGGGCGCGACGCAGGTCCTTGTGCGGGAAGTCCAGCGTGACCTGGTCGTTGGTGTACGCGTGCACCGTGGTCATCAGACCCTTGACGATGCCGAAGTTCTCGTTCAGCACCTTGGCCAGCGGCGCCACGCAGTTGGTGGTGCAGGAGGCGTTGGAGATGACGGTGTGCTTCGCGGCGTCGTACTTCTCGTCGTTGACGCCCATGACGATGGTGACGTCCTCGTCGGTGGCGGGCGCCGAGATGATGACCTTCTTCGCACCGGCGGTGACGTGCTTCTTCGCAGCCTCGGCCTTGGTGAAGATACCGGTCGACTCGATGACGATGTCGACGCCCAGCTCGCCCCAGGGCAGGTTGGCCGGGTCACGCTCGGCGATGACCTTGAAGGTCTTGCCGTTGACGGTGATGCTGTTCTCGGTGTGCGAGACCTCGCCGGGGAAGGTGCCCAGGATGGAGTCGTACTTGAGCAGGTGCGCCAGGGTCTTGGTGTCGGTCAGGTCGTTGACACCGACGATCTCGATGTCCGCGCCCTGGGCCTGAACCGCACGGAAGAAGTTGCGGCCAATGCGGCCGAATCCGTTGATGCCTACCCGGATCGTCACGAAACCGATCTCCTCGTTAGGTACGCCGGAGCTATGCCGACGGGGGTGAAATTTGGGATGTCCCCGACCACCCATGACCCTACCTCTCCAAGGCCTGGGAGGGCACATCAGGCCGGGCCGGAGCCCTTGGCGTGGCGTGTCAAGAGGGCGCGGGCAGGGCTTCCGTCCTTGGCCTTGCGGGCAGTTGGTCCCGCCCTCCGGAGGCCCGCCGGGCCCTTGGTCCCCTCGGTTCGAACGCGAAACGACCGGTGCCCCCTGTCAGGGGCACCGGTCGTCGGTTTCACCGGCCGGATCAGGGCCGGCCAGGCCTAGTTCAGCGCCATCTCGTCGGTCAGGTTGGCCTCGGTGCTGGGCAGGCCGAGCTCGGAGGCGCGCTTGTCCGCCATCGCCAGCAGCCGGCGGATCCGGCCGGCCACCGCGTCCTTGGTCAGCGGCGGGTCGGCCAGGGCGCCCAGCTCCTCCAGCGAGGCCTGCTTGTGCTGCATCCTCAGCTGGCCTGCGGCGGCCAGGTGCTCGGGGACCTCCTCGCCCAGGATCTCCAGCGCGCGCTGCACCCGGGCGCCGGCCGCGACGGCGGCGCGGGCCGAGCGGCGCAGGTTGGCGTCGTCGAAGTTGGCCAGACGGTTGGCGGTGGCCCGCACCTCGCGCCGCATCCGGCGCTCCTCCCAGGCCAGCACCGACTCGTGGGCGCCCAGGCGGGTCAGCAGCGCGCCGATGGCGTCACCGTCGCGGATCACCACCCGGTCCACCCCGCGCACCTCGCGGGCCTTGGCCGGGATGCCCAGCCGGCGGGCCGCGCCGACCAGGGCCAGGGCCGCCTCGGAGCCGGGGCAGGTGATCTCCAGCGAGGAGGACCGGCCCGGCTCGGTGAGCGAGCCGTGCGCCAGGAAGGCCCCGCGCCAGGCCGCCTCGGCGTCACAGGTCGCGCCGGAGACGACCGCCGGGGGCAGGCCCCGGATGGGGCGGCCTCGGCCGTCCACCAGGCCGGTCTGCCGCGCCAGCAGCTCGCCGTCCTTGACCACCCGGACCACGTAGCGGCTGCCGCGCCGCAGGCCGCCGGGTGCCATCACCACCAGGTCCGAGGAGTGTCCGAAGATCTCCAGCAGGTCCTTGCGCAGTCGCCGTGCCGCCGCGCCGGTGTCGAGCTCCGCCTCGATCACGATGCGGCCGCTCACGATGTGGAGCCCGCCCGCGAATCGCAGGATCGCCGACACCTCCGCCTTGCGGCAGCAGGCCCTCGTGACCGGGAGCCGGCTGATTTCGTCCTTCACCGCTGGAGTCATCGCCATGGCCCGATCCTTCCATGTGTCCGGAAAATCCGGTCGTACGCGGCTGCCAAGAGCTCCGGGTCGTGTCGCGGCGTGCCGTCGGCGCGGGCGACCCGGTCGAGCACCAGGGCCGCGCCCATCCGCTCGGCGGCCTTCTCCAGGCCGGCCAGGTCCGCCTGACCGAAGGCGCCCCCGCTGACGGCGCGCTCGTCCACCAGGATCGCATCCACCGCGAGGGCGGGGGCGTGGTCGGCGATGACCTCCAGGTGGCGCTGCGGAGTGAAGCCCTCGGTCTCGCCGGGCTGCGGGGCCAGGTTCAGGGTGAGCAGCCGGCGGGCGCGAGTCTCGGTGAGCGCCTTGGCCAGCTCGGGCACCAGCAGGTGCGGCAGCACGCTGGTGAACCAGGAGCCGGGGCCGAGCACCACCCAGTCCGCCTCCCGGACGGCGGTGACGGCCTCCGGGACGGCCGGCGGCCCGTCCGGCAGCAGCCGGATCGACTGCACCGTGCCCGGCGTCACCGCGACGCTGGCCTGGCCGCGCACGGCGGACAGCTCGCCCGGGCGCGCCGGGTCGTGGCCCCGGACGACCGCCTCGATGTCCAGTGGCACCGCCGACATCGGCAGCACCCGGCCCTGGACGTTCAGCAGCCGGGCGACCCAGTCCAGGGCGGCCACTGGGTCCCCGAGCTTCTCCCAGAGCGCGACGATCAGCAGGTTGCCGACGGCGTGGCCGCCCAGCTCGCCGGTGCCGGTGAAGCGCTGCTGGATCACCTCGGACCAGGTGCGGCCCCAGTCGTCGTCCCCGCAGAGCGCGGCCAGCGCCTTGCGGAGGTCCCCCGGGGGCAGCACCCCGAGCTCCTCGCGCAGCCGCCCGCTGGAGCCGCCGTCGTCGGCGACGGTGACCACGGCGGTGAGGTCGGTGGTGAGCCGGCGCAGCGCGGAGAGCGAGGCGGACAGGCCCTGGCCGCCGCCGAGGGCGGCGATCCTGGGTGCCGGGTTGGTGCGGGCCGGGCTGGTCCGCGGCCGACTGGGCGCCGCGGTGCGCGACGGGCCCCCCGTCCGGTCGGCGGTCTTGTTCTGAAACTGCCGCCCGGGCACGTATCCCGTCACACCTACCTCGCGTTCCTCTCGCCCGCCGCCGGTCTCCGCCGGCGGGCCGGCAGGGGCGCGGCGGCTACTCCCGTCCCATGTCACGGTGGACGAGCACCGTCTCGACACCATCGGCGATGAGACGCTTCGTCAGGCGCTCGGACATCGCGACGCTGCGGTGCTTGCCACCGGTGCAGCCTACGGCAAGGGTCATGTAGCGCTTCCCCTCGCGTCGGTACCCCTCGGTGACGATCCTCAGCAGTTCGGCGTAGCCGTTGAGGAATTCGTTGGCGCCGGGCTGCTGGAAGACGTAGTCGGCGACGTCCGCGTCGGTGCCCGTCCGGGCCCGCAGCTCGGGCACCCAGTGCGGGTTGGGCAGGAAGCGGCAGTCCACCACCAGGTCGGCGTCGACCGGCAGGCCGTACTTGAAGCCGAAGGACATCACGGTGGCTCGCAGTTCGGGCTCGTCGTGGTCGGCGAACTGGGCGTCGAGCTTGGCGCGCAGCTGGTGCACGTTGAGGTTGGAGGTGTCGATCACCAGATCGGCCTCGCCACGCAGCTCGCGCAGGAGGTCCCGCTCCTGGGCGATGCCGTCGACGATCCGGCCGTCGGCCTGGAGCGGGTGCGGGCGGCGCACGCTCTCGAACCGGCGGACCAGCGCGTCGTCGGAGGAGTCCAGGAAGACCACGCTGAGCCGGACGCCGCGCTTCTCCAGCTCGTCCAGCGAGGTGAGCAGGTCGTCGAAGAACTGGCGGCCACGGACGTCCACCACGGCGCCGATCCGGGCGACGTTGCCCTGGGAACGGGCGCCGAGGTCGACCATGGTCGGGATCAGGGCGGGCGGCAGGTTGTCGACCACGAACCAGCCCAGATCCTCCAGGCACTTGGCCGCGGTGGAGCGGCCGGCTCCGGACATACCTGAGATGATCACTAGCTCCGGGGTGTTCTCCCCCGCGGCCGGCGGCCGGGGGGTACCCCCATCGTCGGACATCGTCACTTCGGTTCCCCGCTCTCGGTGGTTCTGCTGAGGAGAACGCGCGTGGCGCGGCCGCGCTTCCCCGGCTCACTCGGGCGAGTGAACGCGGGGCGCGCGGGCTGACGGTCGGCGTCGGCCGTCATGGCGTCTCCCGGGATGGTGCGGTCTGGGCTGCGGCGGGCGCCGGCTCGGCGGCCTCGTCGGCACTGTCATCGATGATCTCGCCGGTCGCGGTGTTCACGGCCGGTGCCGCCGGTGTACGGGAGGACAACGCTGCCGCAACAGTCTCCGCGGTCCGCCGCCCGATGCCGGGGACGGCGCAGAGTTCGTCGACGGTGGCCGCCCGGAGCTTCTTCAGCGAACCGAAGTGCTTGAGCAGCGCCCGGCGGCGAGTCTCGCCGAGGCCGGGGACGGAGTCCAGTTCTCCGGCGGTGAGTCGCCTGGAACGCTTGGTGCGCTGGTAGCCGATCGCGAACCGGTGCGCCTCGTCGCGGACCCGCTGGAGCAGATAGAGGCCCTCGCTGCTGCGGGGCAGCACCACCGGGTCGTCCTCGCCGGGCAGCCAGACCTCCTCCAGCCGCTTGGCCAGGCCGCAGAGGGCGATGTCGTCGATGCCGAGCTCGTCCAGGGCGCGTCTGGCGGCGGCGACCTGCGGCTGGCCGCCGTCCACCACCAGCAGCTGCGGCGGGTAGGCGAAGCGGCGCGGGCGGCCGGTCTCCGGGTCGACCGGTCCTGCGGGGGCCTCCTGGCCCGGGGCCGCCCGGTCGACGGCACCGGTCTCGGCACCGGTCTCGGCACCGGGGTCGTCGGCCTCGGGGACAGCCCACTCGCCGGTCTGCTCGCGCTCCTGGAGGTAGCGGCGGAAGCGGCGGCTGATCACCTCGTGCATCGAGCGGACGTCGTCCTGGCCCTCGAAGCCCTTGATCTGGAAGCGGCGGTACTCGCTCTTGCGGGCCAGGCCGTCCTCGAAGACCACCATCGAGGCGACCACGTCCTCGCCCTGGAGGTGGGAGATGTCGAAGCACTCGATGCGCAGCGGGACGGAGTCCAGCTCCAGCGCGTCGGCGATCTCCTGGAGGGCGCGGCTGCGGGTGGTGAGGTCGGAGGCGCGCTTGGTCTTGTGCAGCGCCAGCGCCTGCTGGGCGTTGCGCTGCACGGTGGCCATCAGGTCCTTCTTGTCGCCGCGCTGCGGCACCCGCAGGTCCACCTGGCCCGCCTTGCCCGCCTGGCCGGCCCGCAGACCGGCCAGCCACTCCCGGACCGGCTCGGCCGGCTCGGGCAGCGCGGGCACCAGCACCTCGCGCGGCACCGCCTCGTTGCCGCCGCCGTAGAGCTGCTGGAGGGCGTGCTCGACCAGCCCCGCGGTGTCCACGTCCTCGACCTTGTCGGTGACCCAGCCGCGCTGGCCGCGGACCCGGCCGCCGCGGACGTGGAAGATCTGGACGGCGGCTTCCAGTTCGTCCTCGGCGACGGCGAGCAGGTCCGCGTCGGTGGCGTCGGCGAGCACGATCGCGTTCTTCTCCATCGCGCGCTTGAGCGCCCCGATGTCGTCGCGCAGCCGGGCGGCCTTCTCGTACTCCAGATCCTCGGCGGCCTCCCGCATCTGCTCTTCCAGCCGGCGCAGGTAGTTGCCGGTGCGCCCGGCCATGAAGTCGCAGAAGTCCTCGGCCAGCGCCCGGTGTTCGTCCGCCGAGACCTTGCCGACGCAGGGCGCGGCGCACTTGCCGATGTAGCCGAGCAGGCAGGGCCGGCCGACCTGGCCGGCGCGCTTGAAGACGCCGTTGGAGCAGGTCCGGACGGGGAAGACGCGCAGCAGCAGGTCGACCGTCTCGCGGATCGCCCAGGCGTGCCCGTACGGACCGAAGTAGCGCACGCCCTTCTTGTGCGCCCCGCGCATCACCTGGACCCGCGGGTACTCCTCGCCGAGGGTGACCGCCAGCTCCGGGTAGCTCTTGTCGTCGCGGTACTTGACGTTGAACCGGGGGTCGAACTCCTTGATCCAGGAGTACTCCAGCTGGAGCGCCTCGACCTCGGTGGAGACCACCGTCCACTCCACCGAGGCGGCGGTGGTGACCATCGTCGCGGTGCGCGGGTGCAGCCCGGCGAGGTCCTGGAAGTAGGACGACAGCCGCGGCCGCAGGCTCTTGGCCTTGCCGACGTAGATGACCCGCCCGTGGGCGTCGCGGAACTTGTAGACACCCGGTGAGGTCGGGATCGCACCCGGTGCCGGGCGGTAGGTGGACGGGTCAGCCATGGGTCCACCGTACCGAGTCGGGCCGGGGCTGCGGAGGGGAGATCAACTGCTTCAGCTCGGGGTCACCTTGAGGTTGCCGCCCTCGACCACGACGGTGTAGGCGGGCAGCGGGGTGGGGGCCGGACCGTCCTGCACCGCGCCGTCGGTGATGCCGAACCGGCTGGCGTGACAGGGGCACTGGATCTGCTGGTTCTTGACCTGGTCGACGATGCAGCCGGCGTGGGTGCACTTGGCGCTGAACGCCTTGTACTCCCCCGCCGTCGGCTGGGTCACCACGATCTTCTTGTCGCGGTAGACGGTGCCGCCGCCGACCGGCACACCGGCCGCCGGACCGACGTCCACCGGGGACTTGGCGCCACCGGAGGAGTCGGAGGAGGACGAGGAGCAGCCGGAGACCGCCAGGGCGCCGCCGCCGGCCGCGAGGACGGCCGCCGCCCCGCAGAGCAGGGTGCGGCGGGAGGTAGCGGGGCTCTCGGGGGCCTCTGACATCGTGGTTCACTCCTGGGATCGGCTGCTGCGCGCGTCGGCGGAAGTCTATGCGGCGCTTACCCGGCCGCCTCCGTCGACGGGGGCGGCCGGGCGGGATGTCGCGCGCTACTTCTTGGCGGCGGCCCGCTTGCGCGGGGCCCTCGCCTTGACCGGAGCGACCGGGGCGTCGGTGAACTCGCCCGGGAGGATGTCCCGGAGGAACTTGCCGGTGTGGCTCTCCGAGACCGCCGCGATCTGCTCCGGGGTGCCCTCGGCAACCACGGTGCCGCCGCCGGAGCCGCCCTCGGGGCCCATGTCGACGACCCAGTCGGCGGTCTTGATCACATCGAGGTTGTGCTCGATGACGATCACCGTGTTGCCCTTCTCCACCAGCCCGGAGAGCACCTTGATCAGCTTGCTGATGTCCTCGAAGTGCAGGCCGGTGGTGGGCTCGTCGAGCACGTAGACCGTCCGCCCGGTGGAGCGCTTCTGCAGCTCGGAGGCGAGCTTGACGCGCTGCGCCTCACCGCCGGAGAGCGTCGGCGCGGACTGGCCGAGCCGGACGTAGCCGAGGCCGACGTCGTTGAGCGTCCTCAGGTGCCGGGCGATCGCCGGGACGGCCTCGAAGAAGTGCAGCGCCTCCTCGATCGGCATGTCCAGCACCTCGGCGATGGACTTGCCCTTGTAGTGGACCTCCAGCGTCTCCCGGTTGTACCGGGCGCCGTGGCAGACCTCGCACGGCACGTAGACGTCCGGCAGGAAGTTCATCTCGATCTTGATGGTGCCGTCGCCCGAGCAGTTCTCGCAGCGGCCGCCCTTGACGTTGAAGGAGAACCGGCCGGGCAGGTAGCCGCGGACCTTGGCCTCCTGGGTCTCCGCGAAGAGCCGCCGGACGTGGTCGAACACGCCGGTGTAGGTGGCCGGGTTGGAGCGCGGCGTCCGGCCGATCGGCGACTGGTCGACGTGCACCACCTTGTCCACCAGGTCGGTGCCGGTGATCCGGGTGTGCCGCCCCGGCACGCTGCGGGCGCCGTTCAGCTCCCGGGCGAGGTGGGTGTAGAGGATGTCGTTGACCAGGGTGGACTTGCCCGAGCCGGAGACCCCGGTGATCGCGGTGAACGTCCCGAGCGGGAAGCCGACCGTGACGTCCTTGAGGTTGTGCTCGCGGGCGCCGTGCACCGTCAGCTGGCGCTTCCTGTCCCGCTCGCGGCGGCCGGCCGGGATCGGGATGGAGCGCTTGCCGGCGAGGTACTGGCCGGTCAGCGACTCCTTGTTGGTGAGCAGCTGCTTCAGCGAGCCGGAGTGCACCACCTTGCCGCCGTGCTCACCGGCGCCCGGGCCGATGTCGACCACCCAGTCGGCCATCTTGATGGTGTCCTCGTCGTGCTCGACGACGATCAGGGTGTTGCCGATGTCCCGCAGCCGGACCAGGGTCTCGATCAGGCGGTGGTTGTCGCGCTGGTGCAGGCCGATGGACGGCTCGTCCAGCACGTAGAGCACCCCGACCAGGCCGGAGCCGATCTGGGTGGCGAGCCGGATGCGCTGGGCCTCGCCGCCGGAGAGGGTGCCGGCCGCCCGGTTGAGCGAGAGGTAGTCCAGGCCGACGTCGACCAGGAACCGCAGCCGCTCGTTGACCTCCTTGAGGACGCGCTCGGCGATCTGCTTGTCCCGGGCGTTGAGCTTCATCGCGCCGAGGAAGTCCGAGCAGTCGCTGATCGACATCGCCGAGACGTCCGCGATGGAGCGGCCCTCGACGGTGACGGCCAGCACCACCGGCTTGAGCCGGGTGCCCTCGCAGGTCGGGCAGGGCACCTCGCGCATGTAGCCCTCGAAGCGCTCGCGGCTGCTGTCGCTCTCCGCCTCGGTATGCCGGCGCTGGATGAACGGGACCGCGCCCTCGAAGCCCGTGGTGTAGGACCGGTCGCGCCCGTAGCGGTTGCGGTAGCGCACCTCGACCTGGTGCTTGTGCCCGTACAGCAGTGCCTTCTTGGCGCGGGCCGGCAGCCCGGCCCAGGGGATGTCGGTGCGGAAGCCCAGCTCGCCGGCGAGCGCGTCGATCAGGCGCTGGAAGTACTCCTTGGTGTGGCCGCCGGACCAGGGGTGGATGGCGCCCTCGTCCAGCGACTTCTCGTCGTCGGGGACGACCAGCTCCGGGTCGACCTCCATCCGGTTGCCCAGACCCGAACAGTCCGGGCAGGCGCCGAACGGCGAGTTGAAGGAGAACGAGCGCGGCTCCAGCTCCTCGAACGACACGTCGTCGTACGGGCAGTAGAGGTGCTCGGAGTACATCCGCTCGCGCTCGGGGTCGTCCTCCGGGAGGTCGACGAAGTCGAGCACGACCATGCCGCCGGAGAGCCGCAGGGCCGTCTCCACCGAGTCGGTGAGCCGGCGCTTGGCGCTCTCCTTGACGGTGAGGCGGTCGATGACCACCTCGACGGTGTGCTTCTCCTGCTTCTTGAGCTTGGGCGGCTCGGCGAGCTGGATCGTCGCGCCGTCCACCCGGGCGCGGGCGTAGCCCTTGGACTGGAGGTCGGCGAACAGGTCGACGAACTCGCCCTTGCGCTCGCGGACCACCGGGCTGAGCACCTGGAACCGGGTGCCCTCGGTGAGCTCCAGCACCTTGTCGACGATGGCCTGCGGGGACTGCTTGGCGATCGGGCGGGCGCAGTGCGGGCAGTGCGGCTTGCCGATCCGGGCGAACAGCAGGCGCAGGTAGTCGTACACCTCGGTGATGGTGCCGACGGTGGAACGGGGGTTGCGGTTGGTGGACTTCTGGTCGATCGAGACGGCCGGGGAGAGGCCTTCGATGAAGTCGACGTCGGGCTTGTCCATCTGCCCGAGGAACTGACGGGCGTAGGAGGACAACGACTCCACGTAGCGGCGCTGGCCCTCGGCGAAGATCGTGTCGAAGGCGAGCGAGGACTTGCCGGAGCCGGAGAGGCCCGTGAAGACGATGAGGGAGTCGCGGGGCAGGTCGAGCGAGACGTTCTTCAGATTGTGCTCGCGAGCACCGCGGACGATGAGGCGGTCGGCCACTGCTTCTGGCGCCTTTCTCCGGGGCGAGATGGCTTGCGGTGAGATGTGTACTTCTTCCAGGATGCGGCAGCCAGCCTATAGCTCATGCGTTCGATTCTCGACCATGTCCAGTGGAGTTCACCCGAACGAGTGCGGTCGTGACCTGGCGCGTCCGCACCCAGTCCGAAAAAGCTCCTGCTCAGGGCCGGGATCAGCGGTAGCGTCGGCTGGTCAACGAGCGGAGCCCCGCGCGGGCAACGCCGAGAACCAGCCGATCGGAGGGCCCGACCGATGACCGACCCGCAGACCGACACCGCCGGCTCCGCAGCCGCCACCGCCACCACCCCCGCAGCCACGGCCGCCGAGCGGCTGCGTCTGGCCGCCGAGAGCACCGGGCGGCTGCTGCACACCGTGGCCGGCCTGAAGCCCGAGGCGGTCGCCGAGCCCTCGGCCCTGCCCGGCTGGACCAGGGGGCATGTGCTGGCCCACCTCGCCCGCAACGCCGACTCCCTGGTCAACCTGCTGAACGGCGCCCGGACCGGCACCGACATCCCCCAGTACGCCAGCGCCGAGGCCCGCGACCAGGGCATCGAGGAGGGCGCGCCGCGCCCGCTGGACGCGCAGCTCGCCGACCTGCGCGAGTCCGCCGAGCGGTTCGCCGCCGCGGCCGCGGAGCTGCCCGCCGAGGCCTGGTCGGCCGAGGTGCGCCACCGGGCCGGCTACACCTTCGAGGCCGCGGAGATCCCCTGGAAGCGGCTGATGGAGCTCGAGTACCACCACGTCGACCTGGACGCCGGTCACACCCCCGCGCACTGGCCGGAGTCCTTCGCGGTGGCCGAATTCCATCGCCTGGCCGCACGGCTGGCCGACAGCGCGGAACTGCCCCCGGTCGAGCTGATCGCCGACGACACCGCGGACCGGGCCCGGATCGGCGCGGCCCCGGACACCCCCGGGCTGACCGCCGAGGGCCCGGTGCGGGCGCTGGCCGCCTGGCTCGCCGGCCGCTCGGACGGCGACGGCCTCCAGGTCCACCGGGGCGGCGTCCAGCTCGCCGACGCCCGCACCGCGCTGCCGTCGCTCCCGCCCCTGGGCTGACACCGGGCGGTCGGCCGACCATGCTGGCAGCAGCGACGACTCGGCCGGGCGAGGTGCCCGGCGGACCCGACACGACGAGGAGCGGACGGATGACGTACCACGGAGCGGTGAAGGTCGGCGGACCGCCGGACGTGCGCGAGCTGGCCCATCTGATCATCACCAAGGTGGCCGTCGGCCCGTACGACAACAACGCCTACCTGCTGCGCTGCCGGGCCACCGACGAGCAGTTGCTGATCGACGCGGCCGCCGAGGCGCCGGTGCTGCTGGAGTCGGTGGGCGAGAGCCTGGCCACCGTCGTCACCACGCACCGGCACCACGACCACTGGGGCGCGCTGGCCGAGGTGGTCGCGGCCACCGGCGCCCGGACCGCCGCCGGGCGGTACGACGCCGAGGGCATCGACGTGCCGACCCAAGTGCTGCTGGAGGACGGCGGGACGGTCCGGGTCGGCCAGGTCGAGCTGACCGTCCGGCACCTGGTCGGCCACACCCCCGGCGCGATCGTGCTGGTCTACGACGACCCGCAGGGCCACCCGCACGTGTTCACCGGCGACTGCCTCTTCCCGGGCGGCGTCGGCAACACCTGGGGCGACGCGGCGGCCTTCGAGAGCCTGTTCCGGGACGTCAACGAGAAGATCTTCGACGTCCTGCCCGACGAGGCCTGGGTCTACCCCGGCCACGGCAACGACACCACCCTCGGTGCCGAGCGCCCGCACCTCCAGGAGTGGCGCGAGCGCGGCTGGTAGCCCCCCCGGCCCGACGGGCTCCCGGAAGCGGAAAGGCGGCGGACCCGCGACCACTGCTCGGTCGCGGGTCCGCCGTGCTCGTCCGGCCGGGGCCGGTGGATCAGGCGTCGATCTTCTCCGGGTGGTCGCCGCTGCGGTCCTGCTTCTTCGCGGCGATCAGGCTGGTCACGGTCGTGACGGCCAGCACCACCACGATGACGCCCAGCGAGACCGGGATGCTGATCTCCGGCACGTGCACACCGCTCTCGTGCAGCGCGTGCAGCACCAGCTTCACGCCGATGAAGCCGAGGATCACCGACAGCCCGTACGAGAGGTGGACCAGCTTCTTCAGCAGCCCGCCGATCAGGAAGTACAGCTGCCGCAGACCCATCAGGGCGAAGGCGTTGGCGGTGAAGACGATGTACGGGTCCTGGGTGAGACCGAAGATCGCGGGGATCGAGTCCAGCGCGAACAGGACGTCGGTGGTGCCGATCGCCAGCATGACGATCAGCATCGGCGTCATCAGCCGACGGCCGTTCTCCTGGATGAACAGCTTGGTGCCGTGGTAGACGTCGGTCGACGGGAAGCGCCGCTCGATGGACTTGAGCAGGCGGTTCTCCTCGAACTCCTCGTCGGCCTCCTCGGCGCGGGCCTCCTTGATGAGCTTCCAGGCCGTCCAGACCAGGAACGCGCCGAAGAAGTAGAAGACCCAGGAGAAGGTGGAGACCAGGGCGGCGCCGCCGGCGATGAAGCCCGCGCGCAGCACCAGCGCGATGATCACACCGAACATCAGCACACGCTGCTGGTAGATCTTGGGCACCGCGAACTTGCCCATGATCAGGATGAACACGAAGAGGTTGTCGACACTGAGCGACTTCTCGGTGATGTAACCGGCGAAGAACTCACCGGCCGGCGTCGAGCCGGAGTGCCACCAGAGGAACCCGCCGAAGATCAGCGCCAGCACGACCCAGACCGCGGTCCAGATACCGGCCTCCTTGATGGAGACCTCGTGCGGCTTGCGCCCTCCGATGAAGAAGTCGGCCACGATCAGTGCGATCAACACACCGATCGTTGAGACCCACATGGCTACGGAAACGTCCACTACTGCTCCTCCGGCAGGTAGGCGAGACAGACATCGTCACTGCCGGAGGTCTCTTCCGCCCGCCGGGCCCGCTCCGGGGCGCCGCACGGACCAGCGCCCCGGGGCGCCGCTCGGGGCACCCGTGATGACGGGACAGCTGCGGGGGAATACTCCCCTCCGCTGCCATCGAGAGTAACAGGAAGGCCAAAGGAAGGTAAAGAAGGTAAAGAACCCTCTCGGTCGGGGCCTACAGACCGGGGCCTACAGGAAGGGCTCGATCGCCGGCAGCAGGTCCTGGAAGGTCCGGCCGCGGGCCGGTGCGCCGATCGCCAGCATCCCCCAGCCGCCGGCCGGTTCGCGGAACACCTTCGCCATGATCTGCCCGGTGTGCGGGCCGCCGCCGGCCAGCTCGTACCGGGCCAGCTCCACCCCGGTGGAGTCGTCCACCAGCCGGCAGTGCGCGTTCCGCACCTCGGCGAAGGTCTGCCCGGTGTACGAGCTGACCGTGAACACCACCTGGGTGATGTGCGCCGGTACATGCGCCAGGTCGACCAGGATGGACTCGTCGTCGCCCCCCGCGCCGGCCCCGCCGGCCAGATTGTCCCCGGTGTGCCGCACCGAGCCGTCGGTGCTCTCCAGGTGCTGGAAGAAGACCACGTCGGACGGGGTCCGCTCGGCGTACAGCAGGGCCGAGGCGTCCAGGTCGATCTGCCTGGTCCGGCTGCCGAACAGGCCGCGCTTGGGTGCGGCCTGCCACCCCAGCCCCATCCGGACGACCGTCAGCGACTCGCCCGCGCCCTTCTGCAGGCTGACCTGCTGCCCCTTGGCAAGGTTCACCGACACGGCGTTGTCCTCTCTGCCCGAGCCACGCGGCCGCTCGCCGCGCCGGCTCCACGGTGGAACACCCCGTTGCCGTCCCCCGGCTGAGGCCCCCTGATGCGCACCGCCCGCCCGGGGCGGCACCGCAGGCCAGCCTAGGGCCTGCGGTGCCGCCCCCCGGGCGCATCGGTCAACGTCTACCCCTTTGTGGCAGGGCTGAGACACCTCCGGGCTTGACCGGTGACGGATCCCGGCCGGCCCGGGGTGAGCGCCGCGGACGTGCCCGGGCAGCCCCTACGCGATACCCGCCTCGCGCATCTGCCGCAGCTCCTTCTTCAGCTCCTTGACCTCGTCCCGCAGCCGGGCCGCGACCTCGAACTGGAGGTCCGCGGCGGCGGTGTGCATCCGGTCGGTCATCGACTGGATCAGCTCGGCCAGCTCGGCGGCCGGCATGCTCTTGGCCGGCTTGCGGTCCGCGCCCAGCGCCGGCACCGGGGCCTTGCCCTTGCCGCCCGATCCCCGGTAACCGGTGGAGAGCAGCTCCTCGGTGTCCACGTCCTCGCGGGAGAGGGTGTCCAGGATGTCGCCGATCTTCTTCCGCAGCGGCTGCGGGTCGATCCCGTGCTCGGTGTTGTACGCCTGCTGCACGGCCCGGCGGCGGTTGGTCTCGTCGATGGCCTTCTCCATCGAGGGGGTGATCCGGTCCGCGTACATGTGGACCTGGCCGGAGACGTTACGGGCGGCGCGCCCGATGGTCTGGATCAGCGAGGTGCCGGAGCGCAGGAAGCCCTCCTTGTCCGCGTCCAGGATCGCCACCAGGGAGACCTCGGGCAGGTCCAGGCCCTCGCGGAGCAGGTTGATGCCGACCAGCACGTCGTACCGCCCGGCCCGCAGCTCGCGCAGCAGCTCCACCCGGCGCAGCGTGTCGACGTCGCTGTGCAGGTACCGGACCCGGATGTCCAGGCCGAGCATGTAGTCGGTGAGGTCCTCGGCCATCTTCTTGGTGAGGGTGGTGACCAGGACGCGCTCGTCCCGCTCGACCCGCTTGCGGACCTCGTGCACCAGGTCGTCGATCTGGCCCTCGGTCGGCTTGACGATCACCTCGGGGTCGATCAGGCCGGTCGGGCGGATGATCTGCTCGACCTGGCCGTCGCCGCGGGACAGCTCGTACGGGCCCGGGGTCGCCGAGAGGTAGACCGTCTGGTCGATCCGCTCCAGGAACTCCTCCCACTTCAGCGGGCGGTTGTCCATCGCGGAGGGCAGCCGGAAGCCGTGCTCGACCAGGGTGCGCTTGCGCGAGGCGTCGCCCTCGTACATCGCGCCGATCTGCGGGACGGTGACGTGCGACTCGTCGATGACCAGGAGGAAGTCCTCCGGGAAGTAGTCGAGCAGGGTGTTCGGCGGCGAGCCGGGCTCACGGCCGTCGAAGTGCATCGAGTAGTTCTCCACGCCGGAGCAGGTGCCGATCTGGCGGAGCATCTCGATGTCGTAGGTGGTGCGCATGCGCAGCCGCTGGGCCTCCAGCAGCTTGCCCTGCTTCTCCAGCCTGGCCAGCGTCCCGGCCAGTTCCCGCTCGATGCCGTTGACCGCCCGCTCCATCCGCTCCGGGCCGGCCACGTAGTGCGAGGCGGGGAAGACGTGGACGGAGTCGTCCTGGCTGATGATCTCGCCGGTGAGCGGGTGCAGGGTGTACAGCGCCTCGATCTCGTCGCCGAACATCTCGATCCGCACGGCGAGTTCCTCGTAGACCGGGAAGATCTCGATGGTGTCGCCGCGGACCCGGAAGGTGCCGCGGGTGAAGGCGAGGTCGTTGCGGGTGTACTGGATGTCGACGAAGCGGCGGAGCAGGACGTCGCGGTCGATCTCCTCGCCGACCTTCAGCCGGACCATCCGGTCGACGTACTCCTGCGGGGTGCCGAGGCCGTAGATGCAGGAGACGGAGGCGACCACGATCACGTCCCGGCGGGTGAGCAGCGAGTTGGTCGCGGAGTGGCGCAGCCGCTCGACCTCCTCGTTGATCGAGGAGTCCTTCTCGATGTAGGTGTCCGTCTGCGGGACGTACGCCTCGGGCTGGTAGTAGTCGTAGTACGAGACGAAGTACTCGACCGCGTTGTTCGGCAGCAGCTCGCGGAACTCGTTGGCCAGCTGGGCGGCCAGGGTCTTGTTCGGCGCCATCACCAGGGTGGGGCGCTGCAGCTTCTCGATCATCCAGGCCGTGGTGGCCGACTTGCCGGTGCCGGTGGCGCCGAGCAGGACGACGTCCTTCTCCCCACCCCTGACCCGGCGCTCCAGCTCGGCGATCGCCGCGGGCTGGTCACCGCTGGGCTGGTAGGGACTGACGACCTCGAAGGGCGCCTCTGACCGCTCAATGCTCGTGATGGGTCGCACGGGTCCACCGTACGACCCACCAGTGACAAGCGGGGACTACTCCGTCCCGCCCCGGGCGCTGTCCCGGGCGAGGGCGACCAGGCGGGAGATCGCCCGCAGGTACTTCTTCCGGTAGCCGCCGCGCAGCATCTCCTCGGGGAACACCTGGTCGAAGGGGATGCCGGAGGCGGTGATGGGCAGCTCGCGGTCGTACATCCGGTCGGCGAGGACGACCAGGCGCAGCGCGGTGGACTGGTCGTCGACCTGCCGGACACCGCGCAGGCAGACCGCCCTCACGTCGTCCAGCAGCGCGCCGTAGCGGCTGGGGTGGACGGCGGAGAGGTGGCCGAGCAGGGTGCCGAAGTCGTCCAGGGAGGCACCCGGGGTGCGGGCGGCGACGGCGTCCACGGTCTCGTCCGGGTAGGGCGGCGGGGCGTCCGGCAGACCGCGGTGGCGGTAGTCCTGGCCGTCGATCCGCATCGGGCGGAAGTGCGCGGACAGGCCCTGGATCTCGCGCAGGAAGTCGGCGGCGGCGAAGCGGCCCTCGCCGAGCTTCTCGGGCAGGGTGTTGGAGGTGGCGCAGAGCTTGACGCCGTTCGCCACCAGGCGGCCGAGCAGGGTGGAGACCAGGACGGTGTCGCCCGGGTCGTCCAGCTCGAACTCGTCGATGCAGAGCAGCCGGTGGCCGGAGAGGGTCTGCACGGCCTGCTGGAAGCCGAGGGCGCCGACCAGGTTGGTCAGCTCGACGAAGGTGCCGAAGGCCTTGGGGCCGGGGGCGGCGTGCCAGAGCGAGGCGAGCAGGTGGGTCTTGCCGACGCCGTAGCCGCCGTCCAGGTAGACGCCGGCCGGGCCGGTGGGCGCGGGGGCGGTGCGGCGGAACCAGCCGCGTTTCGGGGCGGAACCGTTTCCGCTGTTGAGCGCGCCGGCGAACTGCTCCAGGACCTGGACGGCCTCGTACTGGCTGGGCTGGTTCGGGTCCGGGAGGTACGTCCCGAAGCTGACGTCGGAGAAGCGCGGCGGGGGGACCATCTCGGCGACCAGGCGCTCGGCGGGGACGACGGGGCGGCGGTCGGTGAGCGCGACGGGGGCGCCGGCCGCGCTCACGGTCGCTATGGACTCGGTCGCGGCGTCGGGGTGTGGGGCTGCGGGCACGTTAGTAGAGGGTACGCCTGGTCGTGGAGCGGTCAGGGCGGGACCTTCGGTGCCGGCCGGGGGTGGAACCCGGGTTGACATGCAACGAGACTGGTTGACATGCAACAGTTGATCAGCCCGCTGAGCGAGCCGTTCGCCGACCCGGCCTCGCTGGAGTCGCTCGCCGCCGTGTACGCGTACCCCGACCAGGTGAACCGGGGCCGCCCGTGGCTGCGCGCCAACATGGTGGCCGGTCTCGACGGCGGGGCCCGGCTGGACGGGCTCTCCGAGGGGCTCTCCGGGGACGCCGACAAGCGGATCTTCGGGGTGCTGCGGGCCCTGTCGGACGTGGTGCTGGTGGGCGCCGAGACGGTCCGCGCCGAGGGGTACCGGCCGGCCCGGGCCCGCGCCGACTTCGCCGCGGCGCGCCGGGCGGCCGGGCAGGCCCCGGCGCCGGCGATCGCGATCGTCAGCCGCTCGCTGGCGCTGGACCTGACGGCACCGCTGTTCACCGAGCCGCTGGTGCGGACGGTGGTGATCACCACCGAGGACGCGCCGGCGGCGGACCTGCGCGCGGTCGCCGGGGTGGCGGACGTGGTGGTGGCAGGGACGGGCTCGGTGGACCTGCGGGCGGCGGTGGCGGCGCTGGCCGACCGGGGCTGGACCCGGCTGCTGAGCGAGGGCGGCCCCCGGCTGCTGGGACAGCTGGCCGCCGCCGGCCTGCTGGACGAGCTGTGCCTGTCGCTGGCGCCGCTGATCACGGCCGGCGACGCGCCGCGCATCATCCACCATGCGCGGATGCCTGACGTGCAGCGGATGAGGCTGGTCTCACTGATCGAGCAGAAAGGATTCCTCTTCACTCGCTACCTGCGTCCGCCGACCCCGTGACCTCCGGATGGTGATCCTGCTCCCATCGGCGTTTCCGCCCGCGTGGCCCGTGTGCCGGGTGAGCAGCGTGCGGAAAGCTTCCGCCGGGCAGTATGGGATGCGACGCCGGAGCCCGGGGGCCGGCCATGGGAAGGGACTCACGTGTTCAAGACGGTACTGATGATCGAAAAGGCGCTCTCGGACGCCGATGTGGAGCTGGTCACCACGCTCCACAGCGAGGAGAAGGTGTCCTTCGTGGTGCTGATGCAGCCCCGCGGCAAGCAGGACGAGCTGCTGCGGGCGCTGGACGACGTCGCCCTCGGCCACCTCGACAAGCTGGCGCACGAGCACGACGAGTCCGAGAGCGGGCCGACGGTGGCCGGCGAGTCGCTCGAACACAGCCTGCGCCACCTGCGCCGGGCCGGTGCCGAGGCGGTCGGCGAGCTGGTCGAGGAGAAGCCGCTGGAGCGGCTGCGGGCGGTGGTCGAGGAGCACCGGGCCGACGAGGTCGTGGTGCTCACCTCGCCGCACTTCGTGGAGGAGTTCTTCCACCGTGACTGGGCCTCCCAGGCCCGGCACAAGGTGGGTGTCCCGGTCCTGCGGCTGTTCGCCAGCGACTCCTGACCGTCGCTCCCCGCCCGCCCCCGGGCGGGGTGGCTCCCGGCCGGAGGCGGGCGAGGAGCCCGTCGCCGGTGGTGCAGAATCGTCCTTGCGGCCCGTCCGCGAGGACGATTCGCACATCGTCCGCACCTCCACCGTCCCGCCCCCGCCCGTACGGAGTCCCGCCTTGAACGACGCCGCGCACGATCTGCACGCCCCGCACTTCATCGGTATCGGCGGCGCCGGGATGTCCGGCCTGGCGAAGATCCTCGCGGTCCGCGGCGCCAGCGTCTCCGGCAGCGACTCCAAGGAGTCGGAGACCGTCCACGCGCTGCGCGCCCTCGGTGCCACCGTGCGGATCGGCCACGCCGCCGAGCACGTGCCGGCCGGCACCAGCAGTGTCGTCGTCTCCAGCGCCATCCGCGCCGACAACCCGGAGCTGGCCGTGGCCCGCGAGCGCGGCATCCCGGTGGTGCACCGCTCCGACGCCCTCGCCGCGCTGATGGGCGGCCGCCGGGCGCTGGCCGTGGCCGGCACCCACGGCAAGACCACCACCACCAGCATGCTCGCCGTCGCCCTCGGCGAGCTCGGTCTGGACCCGTCCTACGCGATCGGCGGCGACCTCGACGCGCCGGGCTCCAACGCCCACCACGGCGGCGGCGAGATCTTCGTCGCCGAGGCCGACGAGAGCGACCGCAGCTTCCACAAGTACGCGCCCGAGGTGGCGATCGTGCTCAACGTGGAGCTGGACCACCACGCCAACTACGCCTCGATCGAAGAGATCTACGAGTCCTTCGAGACCTTCGTCGGCCGGATCACCCCCGGCGGGACGCTGGTGGTCTCCGCCGACCACGACGGCGCCCGCGAGCTGACCTCCCGGGTGGCCGGCCGCGAGGGCCTGAACGTGGTCACCGTCGGTGCCGCCGAGGACGCCGACGTGCGGGTCCTGTCGGTGGTCGCCCGGGGCATGACCAGCGAGGTCACCGTGCTGCTGGACGGCGCGGAGCTGGCCTTCACCGTCTCGGTGCCCGGCCGGCACTACGCCCACAACGCGGTCTCCGCGCTGGCCGCCGGGGTCGCGCTCGGCGTCCCGGCCACCGACCTCGCCAAGGCGCTCGGCGCCTACACCGGGGTGCGCCGCCGGCTCCAGCTCAAGGGCGAGGCGGGCGGGGTCCAGGTGATCGACTCCTACGCCCACCACCCGACCGAGATGACCGCCGACCTGGAGGCGATCCGCGAGGGCCTGGACGGGGCCGGCCGGGTCCTGGTGGTGTTCCAGCCGCACCTGTTCAGCCGCACCCAGCAGCTCTCCGAGGAGATGGGCCAGGCGCTCGCCCTCGCCGACGCCTCGGTGGTGCTCGACATCTACCCGGCCCGCGAGGACCCGGTCCCCGGCGTCACCAGTGAGCTGATCATCGACGCGGCCCGCCGCGCCGGTGCCGAGGTCACCGCCGAGCACTCCTTCGACGCCGCCCCCGCGCTGCTGGCCGGCCTGGCCCGCCCGGGCGACCTGCTGCTCACCATGGGCGCGGGCGATGTCACCAACCTGGGGCCGGCCGTCCTGGAACAATTGGAGAAGGGCCTTGAGCACCTCGCGAGCGTTGCCACCAACGTCTGAGTCCGCCCCGACCGGGAGTCCGCCGACATGAGCTACGAGATCGAGAAGACCGACGCCGACTGGCGCGCCCAGCTCAGCCCCGAGGAGTACCACGTGCTCCGCGAGGCCGGCACCGAGCGCCCGTTCACCGGTGAGTACACCGACACCAAGACGGTGGGCGTCTACAGCTGCCGCGCCTGCGGCGCCGAGCTGTTCAGTTCCGAGACCAAGTTCGACAGCCACTGCGGCTGGCCGTCCTACTACGCTCCGCTCGCCGAGGACCGGGTCCAGTACATCCAGGACACCTCGCTGGGCATGCGCCGGGTGGAGGTCCGCTGCGCCCGCTGCGGCGGCCACCTGGGCCATGTCTTCGAGGGCGAGGGCTACGGCACGCCGACCGACCAGCGCTACTGCATCAACAGCATCTCCCTGACGCTCAAGCCCGCCGAGGGCTGAGCAGTACAGAGCCCCGGGCTGACACCGCCAGGTGCGGGCCCCCGGAGCCACCCGGACCGGCGGTCGCACGGCGCCGCCGATCCGGGGCTCGGGATCAGAACGGGGGCGGTGCCGGGGGGTGGATTCCCGTACGGCTACAGCACGCGGCCACCAGCCGGACGTAGGGCCCCCGGTCGCCGGGCACCCACCCGGCCCACTCGATGTCGACGCCGGCTGCCAGGGACACCAGCGCGCGGTGCGTGCGCACGGCCGAAGGTATCGGCGGTACCGGGTGCGGCCGTCCGGCCCGCACCCAGGCAGCCACCAGCCACTCGACGGCCCGTTCTGCGGTCCGCACGGTGGTGTCCAACCGCCATGCCGCCGCCCTGACCAGTCGGTACCCTCCGGCGACGGGCTCCTCCGCATGGCTGTGGAACAGGTGGTAGTGGCGGGGCGCCGTGGTCGGGGCCGGCTCGCCCGGTATCCGGAACGCCACGGGGAACCGCTCCCCGCCGGGCAGGCTCCATTCCAGTTCAGCGAACGGCACGTTGCGACCCCCCTTCGGCCCGCGCCGTGCGGGCGCACTCGGCGATCCATTCGGTCGGCCGTCCGGTGTCCGGGGCAACCCCTCGGAGACGGATTTCCGTGCGACGGAGGACCTGGGACACGGGGTCGTAGATCCGTCTGATCCTGATCACCAGACCCGTGCGTCCGAAGACGGTCAGGATGGTGTGGAGCACCGGACGCAGGTCCGTGACACAGCCCCCGGCGGCCCGGTGGAGGCAGTGACATCCCCCGGCGCCCGGAAGCAGATCGTCGTCGGACGAGCCGAGGATCATGTCCGCGGTGGCCGCGATGATCTGCGACTGAACCGGACTCGTGTCGGGCCCGTTTGCCATGGCGCCTTTCCTCGTAGAAGCCCCCGCCCCGGTCGTCCGTGGATCCGAAGTCACGCCACCGGGGCGGGGGTTGTGCTCCGCCCGGCCCTGCACAGGCGGCCGGCGGCTGGTGCCCGCCCCGGGGAAGTCGGCCATGACAGCACCGGGGCGGGGGTCTTGGGTTCCCGCCCCGGTCGGCGCGAAACGACCGGGGCGGGGCTCACGGGGCGTGATCAAGCCCCGGAGCTGCCCGGCGCGCCACCGCGTGCCGGGATCGGTGCCCCGTCCCGGGCGGAACGGAAGAACGCCCGGGACGGGAGAAACGGGGGCCGCCCTATCAGAGCGGCTCGACCTCGGGAACGATCACCATCGGCACGTCGGCCAGCAGGCGGAAGGACCGGTGGTCGGGGTGCGCCCACCCGTGCTTGCGAGTCCACTCGGTGGACTCGGCAAAGGAGTTGACCTCACCGGAGTCTTTCCCGCACGGGGCGCCGTCCTCGTCCTCGGACTTGCACACCATGAGGTAGGCCGGCGGGTCGATGTCGGGTCCGGTGTCCTCGCGCAGTAGCCAGTCGCCGAAGCGAGTCACCTTGGCGGATCTGGTCACTATCCCGCCCTCGGCTGGTTGCAGGTGGCCGCGTAGGGGATCGGGCCGCCCCGTGCGCGGTCCGCCGGGGTCGTGAACCGCACGGTGACGGGATCGGCCGTCCACTCGTCCCCGCCGGCCAGCGGGGCGAGTCGCCACCGGTCGCCGTCCTCGCCGCAGAACTCACCGACCAGCCCGGCCGAGATGTCCACCACCAGGTCACCGACACGCGGCACCCAGAGGTGCGTCACCGTTCCCTCGGGGCTGTCGGGGCTGTTGGGGCCGTCGGGGCCGTCTGGCGCCTCGGCGGCGAGGGCCGCCGCGCCCACCCGGATGACCTCCGCGAGGCGCGTGATGACGTCCGGGGCAGCCCGCCCCATGTCCACCAGCACTTCACCGGTGATGCCCGACGGGGCGTCAAGGCCCAGTGATGGAAGCCGACATCCGGCTTCTTCCGTGGCCTCGCGCATCTCCGCACACGCCTTGCGGGCCGCTCTTCGCTGCTTCCCAACCATGCGGGAGAGCAGGGAGTCGCCCGATCCGGTTGCGCCCATGACCGCTCCTTTCCGTAGTCGTTCCGTTACAAGGATCGGCATTCGGCGCTACGATCGGAAGCTGTTGGACTCGACACTTGGTCCGTGTAGGACTCGGAACCGAAAGCCTGATCGACATGCGCCGTACGACACTTGACCCAACGGCATCTCCTCTCGCGGCTTTCGGCGTCCAACTTCGCAGGTCAAGGGAGGCGCACGGGCTCACGCAGGCTGAGCTCGGCGAGCGGATTCGATTCTCCAACTCCTTCGTTTCGTGCATCGAACGGGCGATGCGCACTCCTACATTCGACTTTGCGGTCCGTGCAGATGAGAAGCTGGCGACTGGGGGAACGCTTGAACTGATGTGGTGGAATCTCAAGCACAGCTCACTACTTGAGGGGTTCCCCGAGTACGCGGCGTACGAGGCCAAAGCGGCCGAGCTACGCATGTTCGAGCTTGGTGTCATTCCGGGCCTGTTCCAGACCAAGGCCTACGCCGAGGCCCTGGCCGCTGCTGATGTGAAGCGCGGGACGATCACGGACACCCAGGCCGAGGAACGGGTGTCCTATCTGCTGACACGGCAACAGCGACTCAGCAAGCCGACGGCACCGCTGGTGTACGCCGTACTTGACGAGAGCTGCCTACGTCGTTTCGTGGGGGGTACGCAGGTCATGAGCGAACAGCTCGACCACCTGGCGCAGCTCACCGCCGCCGGAAGGATGCTTGTCCAGGTTGCGCCGTTCTCCATGGGTGAGCGGCGGCCCTTTGCGCTGCCGGTCGTCCTGCTGACCATGCAAGACCGGGCCATGGTCGGGTACACGGAATCCCAGGAACGCGGCTTTCTGACGCGGGAAACAGACACCGTGAGGAATTGGGCGAGGGACTACGATCGGCTACAGGTGGGAGCCCGGTCCGACGTGGCGTCCCTCGACATGATCCGCGCTGCTTGGAAGGACCTGACATGACCGATCCCGTAAAGCTGCCAAACGCCCAGTGGTTCAAGTCCTCGCACAGTCAGAACGGCGGCAACTGTGTCGAGGTGGCCCCCCACTTCCCCGGCGTCGTCCCCGTCCGTGACTCCAAGGACCCCGAAGGCCCCGCACTCGTCTTCCCCGCCGCCGCGTTCGCCGCGTTCGTCGCGGGCGTCAAGTCGGGCGACTTCGGCACCATCTGATGCTGCGCCCTGAGCGCGCCCCACCCGAGACCCCGCCGCCTCTCCCCGATGCGGTGGGGTCTCTCCCTGTCTCCAGCACCCTTCAGTCCCGGCACCCCGAGCGAGTCGCGTACCTCGCCAACCGCCGGCAACTGCTGAAGAGGAAGTCGCCACCGGCCATCCACACGGTCGTCGGATACGCCGAATCCCAGGCAGGGGCCATCTTGAGCGGTCGCAGCGTGGAAGAGAGACTACGACCAACTACAGGTGGAGTCACTGTCGAAGGTGGCCTCACTCACCATGATCCGCGCGGTGAGAAAGGGACTTGAATGACACACATCGATCTGACCGACGCTCGGTGGGTGAAGTCGCGGCACAGCAACAACGGCGGCAACTGTGTCGAGGTGGCCCCCCACTTCCCCGGCGTCGTCCCCGTCCGTGACTCCAAGGACCCCGAAGGCCCCGCACTCGTCTTCCCCGCCGCCGCGTTCGCCGCGTTCGTCGCGGGCGTCAAGTCGGGCGACTTCGGCACCATCTGATGCTGCGCCCTGAGCGCGCCCCACCCGAGACCCCGCCGCCTCTCCCCGATGTGGTGGGGTCTCTCCCTGTCTCCAGCACCCTTCAGTCCCGGCACCCCGAGCGAGTCGCGTACCTCGCCAACCGCCGGCAACTGCTGAAGAGGAAGTCGCCACCGGCCATCCACACGGTCGTCGGATACGCCGAATCCCAGGCAGGGGCCATCTTGAGCGGTCGCAGCGTGGAAGAGAGACTACGACCAACTACAGGTGGAGTCACTGTCGAAGGTGGCCTCACTCACCATGATCCGCGCGGTGAGAAAGGGACTTGAATGACACACATCGATCTGACCGACGCTCGGTGGGTGAAGTCGCGGCACAGCAACAACGGCGGCAACTGTGTCGAGGTGGCCCCCCACTTCTCCGGCGTCGTCCCCGTCCGTGACTCCAAGGACCCCGAAGGCCCCGCACTCGTCTTCCCCGCCGCCGCGTTCGCCGCGTTCGTCGCGGGCGTCAAGTCGGGCGACTTCGGCACCATCTGATGCTGCGCCTTGAGCGCGCCCCACCCGGGACCCCACCGCCTCTCCCCGATGTGGTGGGGTCTCTCCCTGTCTCCAGCACCCTTCAGTCCCGGCACGCCGAGCGAGTCGCGTACCTCGCCAACAGCCGGCAACTGCTGAAGAGGAAGCCGCTGCACCATCCCGGACAAGGCCGACCAGGCCCGCAACCGCAAGAAGCTCGGCTCACGCGGCGGTCGTCCGCTGAAGTTCGACCCCGAAGACTACAAGGCAAGGCACGCGGTCGAATGCGGCATCAATCGACTCAAAAGACACCGCGCTGTAGCCACACGGTACGACAAACTCGCGGTCCGCTACGAGGCGACCGCCCTCGTCGCAGCCATCAACGAGTGGTTGTGACGTACTGATCCGACGACACCTCAAACACCCGTACTCGCCGACCGCCGGTGGGATTGACGGTCTCACGGACCGGATGCATCCCCAGTTTGGTCATGATCCGTTCGGAGGCGTCGTTGCCCACTTGCGTGATGCTGACGATCCGCTCCAGCCCTCGCTCTTCGAACCCGAACCGTACAGCGGCCGCAGCAGCCTCGGTGGCCAAGCCCTGCCCCCAGTGTGAACGTCCCAGCCGCCAGCCGACCTCAACCGCCGGGAGTACCTCCGGCAAGAAGTCGGGCACCGAAAGGCCGGTGAACCCGGCCAGCTCGCCAGTGGACCGGATCTCCACGGCGAACAGGCCGAAGCCCTGTGACTCCCACTCGCTCTCCCATGCCTGGACCCGGCTGCGTGTCTGCTGTTCGTCAAGGACGCTGCCGTCGCGGATCCACCGCATGACCTCGGGGTCGGCGTTGACGGCGGCCATGGGCGCAACGTCTTCCTCGCGCCAACGACGCAGGATCAAACGGGGAGTCTCAAGCGTGACCATCCAATCATTCTGGATCACAATTGGGCTCTCCGCCCTCTTCACTAGGCACTTTCGATACACGCCCTAGCTTGATCTTTAAGCAGTGACCTCGAACGGGCTGCCGAACTTGATCACTCGTATCGGTAACTCCCGTACATGGAAGCGGCCTTCGCCTGATCATGTGCTCCGACCAAGGAATGCACGTGACCATGACGAAGGCCGTGGGGATGAGTCTGCTGTATGAGGGTGTCCGTCAGGATGCGTTCGCTGAACTGTCACGCTTCCGGGGGGAGTTCTACTCCTGCTTCACCCGGCGCGGGGACGCGTTGTTCGAGCTGACCGACGCGGTGCTATGCGCCGACGGGCCGGTCAGGTCGCTGGTGGAACTCTCCCTGGTGGGCGAACACCGTCGAGGCCACGGCGGGCTCTACGACGCTCTGGCCCACGGCCGCCTTGATGCCGACCTGCTGAAGCGGGCGCTGGCATCGGTGCCACTGCCCCGCGCGAGCGACGGCCGGATCGTGCTGGCCGTGGACATCACCTGCTGGCTACGGCCGGACGCTCACACCTCACCAGAGCGGATTCTGTGCCACACCTACGGACGGGGCAAGGACCAGCACATCCCGGTCCCGGGCTGGCCCTACTCGGTCATCACCGCCCTGGAGCCAGGCCGCAGCTCATGGACCGCACCGCTGGACGCGCTGCGGCTGGCGCCGGGCGATGACGCCGCCACCGTCACCGCACGCCAACTGCGAGAGCTGGTCCACCGCCTGATCACTGCTGGCCAATGGCATCCAGGCGACCCGGAGGTGCTCATCGTCGCGGACGCCGGCTACGACGCCCCGCGCCTGGCCTTCCTGCTGAAGGACCTGCCCGTCCAGGTGCTGGCCAGGATGCGCTCGGACCGCGTCCTGCGCAGGGCATGCCCGCCTCGACTTCCCGGCACC
>NZ_JBIVRD010000011.1:0-3331 GCF_044755565.1 Kitasatospora sp. NPDC092286
GTCGGACTCGCCCTGGTCACCAACCAATAGCGAACAGACAGGCGATAACCCGAACGCCACAGAAGATGATCAATGGAGGTCAAACGACAAGCTAAGTGGTGGAGGGCGCCGCCGGGATGGACGGCGGTGAGGCGCCAGAGCTGGGCGTCGGAGCCGCTGTCCTCGCCCTGCTGGACCTTGGCGCCGCTGCGGCGGCTGCCGTCGGCGACCTCCAGCAGCAGACCGCTGCCGACGTTGCGCACCCGGTACAGGCCGTCCGCGATCACATGGTCAGTCACGGTGGGAGTGTCCCACCAGGGTCCGACAGAGCCCCCGCTGCCGGGTGTCCGACGGGGCGCCTATGCTGCGGCGAATGGTGTCCGACCGAAATCCCTCGCACGGCGGGTCCGCCGACCCGTCGGACCGTCAGCAGCCGACCCTCGACGAGGCGGTGGCCGATCTGGCGGCGGCGGTCGAAGCCGCCGACGACGAGCGCTTCGGCGACGCGCTCCGGCTGGTGGGCGGCCTGCTGGGGCCTGCCGGGCCCCGCGAGTCGGCGGCGGTCGGCCCGCGGCTGGCCACCCTGCTGCCGGACACTCCGCCGTTCCCCCGGTCGCGGCTGGCGATGATGGTGGGCGCGTGCGTGGAGCGCGGCGCCGACCCGGTGGCCTGCGCCGATCACGTGCTGGCCGGGCTGCGCGAAGCGCTCGGCGCCGCGCAGTTGCTGGTGGAGCGCTGGCAGGAGACGGACGGCGGCGAGCTGCCCGACCCGGACCGGGACAACCCGGCCGAAGCCCTCGGACGGATCGAGGACCCGGACCGCCTGGACGAGTGGCACGCCCAGCGGGCCGTCATCGGCTGGTGGACGCTGCACCTCTGGCAGATGGCCTCGTTCGCGGTGTACTCGTACGCCGCCGTCCGCACCTCGGCCCGGGCGTCCGGGGTGACGGACGTCCTGGTCGAACTGGCCGACCGGTACAGCGGTGGCCGGCACGACCTCAAATGCCTGGTCCACCTGGCGAGGACGCTCGACGACGAACCGCTGCTGGTGCTGGACCGGCCCACCGGCACCGGGTACCTGCTGCGGATGGACGGGCTGAGCGACAACTTCCAGTTGCACACGCTGCTCGCGGACGTGCTGATCGGCGGCGGCCACCTGCCGGGCACCCGCCCGGACCCGGAGGTCGTCGCGCTCTGCCGCACCGAGGTGCCGGACGGGCGCCGGCTCACCGCGTTCGGCTCGTTCAACCTGGTCGCGCCGGACGGGTCGTGGATCTGGAACGAGGGCACGCCCGACGACATCCCGGTGGTCGACGGCGTCCGCACCCTGGTGCTGGACCCGCAGCCGTACGAGCGCAGCTGGTCGGCCGGGCGGTTCATCCAGCAGGTCCCCGGTGATCTGCGGCTGGAACGGGTGCTGACACCGGCCGAGGCCGGGGCCCGGCTGGCGGGGGCGGCCGAGGCCCGGTCGTTCGAGCGGGCGTTCCGCTAGGCCTTGTCGCCCGGGGGCCGGGGCCCGTCCGACGGTCGGGAGATGTCGGGTTATGGTCGGGAGGAGTGGGCCGGTCGGCAGGTGTGCGGACGGCCCGGTGGATCTGAGGAGTGGAGTCGAGGATGGCGAAGGTCCCGAACGTGCTCTCGGCCGCGGCGCCGGCCGCGCTCACCGCGGCGAGCGGTCTGGTGGGCGGTTACGGCGTCGCCCGCTGGAGCGGCCGGCGTGAACTGGGCGGCGCGGTGCTGGCGGTGGCCGGTGCCGGAGCCGCCGCGCAGTGGCACCACCGCTCGGGCCCGGCCACCGCGGCCGCGCTGACCGGGCTGTATGTGGCGGCGTTCGGCGGCTCGCACCCGCTGGCGAAGAAGATCGGCGCCTGGCCGTCCGTCTTCGCCGTCACCGGGGTCGTCGCCGCCGCCTCCACCGTCGCGACCGCCCTGATCACGCGCAAGCGCTGACCGTACGGGGACGGCACAGGCCGTGGGGGAACCGGCTGCCCTCAGGACCCGGCCGCGCCGAACCGGGCCTCGAAAGCGGCCCGGTTCGCCGAGACGGGCGTGCGGTCCCAGACCGCGAACACCACCCGCTCGAAGGCCGCGCCGTACCGCGCCAGCGTGCCCTCGAAGGCCTCCGCCACCTGTGCCGGGTCGTTGCGGAACACCCCGCAGCCCCACGCCCCCAGCACCAGCGCGCGTATCCCGTGCCGGGCGGCCACCGCGAGCACCCGCTCCGCCCGCTCGGCGAGCACGCCCCGGACGTCCACCCCCGCCGAACGCCGTTCCAGCTGACCGGCGTTGGGCGCGGGCGAGGTCAGGAACGTGACCGGGTACGGCCGCGCCAGCAGCTCGCCCCGCCCGTCCCGGATCACCGGCACGCCGGGTGAGACGATCACCCGGTGGCTGTACCGCAGGTCGGTGGAGGCCCGGTGCGCCTCGTAGTAGTCCGGCGCCTCCAGCAGGCAGGAGTACAGCAGGGCGCTGCGGCAGAGGTCCTCCTCCTGGGCGCGGGCGCCGCGCAGATAGCCGCCGCCCGGGTTCCGCGCGGAGGCGAAGTTGAGCACCCCCACCGGGCCGGCCCCGGCTCCGACCAGCCGCCGGGCGGCCTCCATGCTGCCCTCGGCCGTCACCTCGACCGCCCCCTCACCGGCCGCCGGACCGGGCCCGGGGGCACCGGCCCGCACCAGCGCGTCCAGCTCCGCCGGGGCGTACGACACCGTCCCCGCCCTGGCCACCGCCAGCCGGTCGGCCACCTCCACGAGCTCGCCCCCGGCCGCCCGGTAGCTCCCCCGCTCGGCGATCCCCTCGTTCACCACCGCCACGTCGTGCAGTCTGCTGCTCATGCCCGCGACCGTACGGGACACCCCGCACCCGGCGCCACAGGTTATTCTCACCGGCAGAACAACGGCCCGCCGGGGCCGGAACGCCAACGGGCCCGCCCCACCGAGGTGGAGCGGGCCCGCAGTGCGTCAGCTACGCGCTACGCGACATCGGATACGCGATGTCAGTTCTTCCAGCGCGGCTTGCGGTCGTCGCGGTTGAAGCCGCCCGAACGCTCGCGGTCGAAGCCGCCCGAACGGCCACCGCGGTCGTCGCGGTTGAAGCCACCGGAGGCCTGCGGACGGCCGCCGGAGCGGTGGTCGTCACGGCGGGCGAACGGACGGCTGCTGCTGCCACCGCGCTCGTCACGGTCCCGGCCGAAGGCCGGACGGTCACCGAAGGAGCGCGCCGGACGGTCGCCGAAGCCGCCCGAGCGGCCACCGCGGTCGTCACGGTCACGGTTGAAGCCACCGGAACGCTCGCGGTCGAAACCACCCGAACGACCACCACGGTCATCGCGGTCACGGTTGAAGCCACCCGAACG